>NZ_JAKSDZ010000005.1 GCF_023509475.1 Aestuariirhabdus haliotis
AAAACTACTTAAATCAAACGCTTAACGTCGTTACCTGAATCGCTTCTTAGCAAAGCTTCCCGAGCAACGAGGCGCGCATTCTACAGACTTGCTTCTGCCTGTCAACACACCCTGAAAAGGTTTCTTGCAACAACATCAAACCGCCGCTTCCGGGGCCCTTGCTGCTGTAAGGGAGGCGCATTATATAGCGGATGGGGTCAGGGTCAACAGGCTTTTGGGGTCCAGAGCAAGATTAAGTATAACTACTTACTAACCATGACTACTTGGGCACCACCTACCCTATCCAATAAACAACAAGATACACCGACCCCAGCAACAGCTGCGGCCCACTTGACCAACAAAACCTCATAACTAAATCAACGTGCCTTGCCATGGCCCTCGAACAATATCACCAGATGGGCTACCGACTGCGTTCCGGGATTCCAAATTCAAAACAAACCGGGGTACAACCCAACCACCGTACTGACGCATGATCTCTACAGCAACACCGTCACATGCTTTCGTTACCTTCATGGACAAATCGACATCAGTTATAGAATCACTTCCCGGCTCACGTAACAACATACAGAAACTCCCACCTCTACTGGCTGCTTCACGCAATTTTGCATGGTTATAGTTCGCGCTTTTAGGCCACCCCAATACCGCACTATACCTGCCACTGGTCAGAGCTCTCTCCATGATACCCACCACATCATCAACCCACTCAGTGTGTAATACCAAGACGCGAGAAACATCGACTCCCGCAGCCCGCAAGATTGACGCACAAGGCGCCTTTGGAGGTGCAACCCATAGCACCCAACGCTCCTCCTGCCGGGTTAGACTGGCCAATACCGGCAACAAGAGCGCCAACTCCTGGGACGAATCCAAATCACACTGTAAATCTGTAACCGCTCCACGCGACCAGCCTCCACCCACCAATCTCGTATCCAGCACATCGTAACCACTGGTAACGACTTCCGACCGCACCGCACCGCGACCATTCTCCGACCAACCCACCGCATCGTTAAAGTTTTTATTAGACTGCATCACTGTAACCCCACACTGTATATACAAACAGTATTGTATAAACATACAGATTAATCAATGATTTCTTTACCCCCACTGGCCTAGCCGACCCTCCATTTGCTAGCATCCTCAACATGAAATCGAGCAACGAAGCCACGGTCAGCGTTAGCGTTACCAACACATTATTAGACACTGCCGCTCAACTAGGCCTTAACCGCCAGCAGCTACAGTCGGCAGCCAATCTGACAGGCGAAACATTAGATAACCCCGATCAACGAATACCCTTTCTCAACCAGGAAAAACTCTGGTCTCTCATTATTGATCAACATCCTGATATACCGGTTGGACTAAGCATGGGATTACGTGCCCAACCAGGAAGCTTTAATGTGTTAGGTAATATCGCAATGAACAGCGCCACGCTTGGCGATGCATTTCGGCACGTACAGCACTACCAAAATCTGGTTGGCGAGGGCGGAAGTATTGAAGAAAACCTGTGCAGCTCGTCGCACTGGATCATCCGCTATACCCCACTCAACCCTGGCCATGCCTGCACGCACCATCGCGTTGCGGCCGTGCTAAGTAGCTGGGTAAAAATTGGCCAATGGCTGGCAGATCAATTTGAGGTACTCGCCATCAACTTTGATACTCCTGCGCCTCCATACTACCAACAATATGAGGAACAGCTTGGTTGCCCCGTTTATTTCAACCGCTCTGAGAACGAGCTGGTTCTATCCCCCGAAATGCGAAACCAGCCTATCCGGCAAGCGAACAGCACCATCTGCAAACTGCTTAGAGAACAGGCGGACAAGCTAATTGAACAACTGCAAACCAGCACCCTCAGTCGACAAGTAGTATCACTTATCAGCCAACAATTAATGGGCCAGGAACCGGACAAACAAAGCATTGCCAGCAGCCTCAACATAAGTGCTCGTACCCTGCAAAGACGACTGGAGGAAGAAGGCACCAGCTACCAAAAACTGTTGAGCGACACCCGCCACCAACTTGCTCTGGAATACCTCGAGCGTGCTGATATCAACACCAGTGAAATTGCCTTTATGCTAGGTTTTTCCGAATCCAGCACTTTTTATCGTGCATTTAAGAAATGGACCGGACAAACCCCAGGACAATACCGCAACAATAAAATCAAGCAGTTCAGCGAGATTTAGCCATAACTGCGCATAACCGTCATTCGCCATAAAGCAATAGCGCCAAGCACTATTAAAACGCATGCGGCTACAACCAGTCCTTGCGCGGGCGACACCCACTCCAGAAGTAAGCCACACAAAAAGCCTGAAGTGGCCGGCAACACCTGGGTGCTAATGGTATAAAAACTCATCACCCGTCCCCGGAATTGATCTTGTGAATTAAGCTGCAACGCTGCCACGATAAGACTGACCGAAACTCCAGCAAGCATGCCCGCAAAGAATAACCAGACTGCTGCTTCCAGCATACTTTGACTACAACCCAACCCAACCATCAACAATGAAGAGATCAACAAAGAGCCAATGATGGCTTTACCCTGTGGCAGACGCTGTCCTAGAGTCATGCAGATCACGCCACCAACAAACAACGCCAACGCCATAATGGCTAGCAAAAGCCCTCGGTCCATTGCTGTCAGACCCAAACTGTCTATGGCAAACCGAGGCAGTATCACTTGTACAGGCCCCATAACCGAATAAACAATCAACGTCACCAATAACAACTGCCTGATCAATAGGTGTTTCGCTACATAGCTAAATCCATTACGCACATCACTCAAAATTGATGCCGCTGGAATAACGGGTCTTTCTACTCGCACCCCAACAAGTAAAAGGCTGGCAGCGAAAAAGAGCAGGAGAATTAGACCGATCGGCCCATGCCAACCATATTCCTGACGCAGTAGAGCAATCATTATCGGGGCCACACCAAATCCAAGCATGACCAGCACATTGAACAATACCGACGCACGATGCAAATCCTTAAGAGCGACTAAACGCCCCAATAAGGCAAGCCGCGCGGGAGCAATAAAGCACCAGGCAATGCCCGAACAAGTTGCCGCGCCCAAAAACACTCCCACACTCAAGAACGATGGCAAGTCTTGAGACACTAACACCAACAATAGTGAAGCACCGATAACAAATAGCAATTGAGACAACACAACGAGCAGAGTCGGGGATGCACGATCACAGAGCGCCCCCGCATACCATCCAACCAGCAGCGGCGCAGCCCCAAAACTCAAAAAGAAACCCAACCCTGCCAACAGGTCCGACTGAAGAACTTCTTGCGCATAAAAAATCACGCTGTAATTCATCACATGGCCGCCAATAAAGGCCAAAAAACATGAGATAAAAAACCTAGGAACAACCAACATAAATTCCCCAGACTCCAGCAGAGACATCACCTCCGCGCCATTAAATAGACGGCTGAACTTATTCGCCGGGCTGCAGATGAATTAACGTCGGTTGGCCATCTTCGATATGCCAACTAGGAAAACTGGAATTGGTGGTAAAGACTGAACCATCTGGTGCTATTTCAACATCTCGAGTGAAAGTCACTCGCCGAGGCATCGGAAAGACACGCCACGATTTCCGGTTGATATCAAAGCGGAGCAAGCTATCAGATGCATTGCCGTTTACCCAAACCAGATCCCGCTCACGGTCAACATTTAGCGAATAAGGCGTATCGCTGCCCAGCGGTTCCGTCGGCATGTCGTATCGAGTAAAAACCGAGGTTTCAGGATCAAACTCAACGATCTGACCTTCAGGAAAGGCTGCGATCCAAAGATGACCTCGGGAATCGGCCCTTAGCCTACGAGGCCCCTTGAAGGGTGTTGGAATCATAATGACCTCACCACTCACCGGATCGATTTTACCAATAGCATCGGTGTGCAAGCGGGCGAACCAGACGGTGCCATCGGGGGCAACATCAATCCCGTATGGTAATGGTAACCCCATCGACTCCTTATCAATTGGCAAGGTATGCAAAGGAACCCCCCAACGCGCCAGCTGCAAAATGATACTGCTGCCACTCACCGTCAAACTTTCCTTAAAGCTACGGGTCGGTAGATCGTAGTAAGTAAACTCACCCGTTGCTCGATCAAACATCGCAACCTGGTTGGAAATCGCCAACGTAAACCAAACCCGATCCTGCTGATCGACACGAATGGTATGGGGATAATAACCCTCCTCCATTTCGTGCACGGTAAATGTTTTGCTTATCGGATCAAATTCGAGAATGGCCTGCTGCACTGATGGCGTAATAAAAATATGACCATCTTTTTTCGACTCAGCAAACGAGTGAATCCCCATATAGCTCTCGTGCTTGGGAAACTGCTTCAACTTTCCAGCCAGGATACCTCCCAGCTCATAATCGAGGCGTGGCAATCGATAGACACTGTACTCACCCGTTTCAGGGTCTATTTCATAGAGCCGATCCTGAAGGTTATCGCCGACATAGATCAAACCACTGGATGCCAATAGCAAATCGTGCATTTGCGAGAAACTATCACCTATCGGCAACTCTTTAATTTTTGCCGCAACTACCTCTGCTTGCCAGGGCTTCTCTGGAGGTATCAGCTTTGGATTTTCCCGCAACTCACGATAACCCTCTTCTAACAACTGTGGCAACCTATCCTGAGCATCATCATGCAACCGGGAACCGTAACCGATCATGCGATCAAAGGTATCACTCCATTCATCAGCGGTTCTCTGCCAACGAATATACTTTGTACCCTGCTGATGACAGAAACCGCACTGCAAAACAAAATGCTTTTTTAGCTCTTCATCACCGCCCAGGTCGAGCGCGGCCAACCAGGTATTGGCCGAACGACTCGCAGCCAGCTTGGCACTATCGGTTTCGGGCCGCATGGTCAGGGTGAACTGCTGCTCCGCAGTTGGATTGATGACCAGATCCTGATAACCCTGCTTGCGAAGCCGATAACGCACCGAGCTCACGTAGGGCAAATCAGGCCAGGACAGGACACCCTTGGTATCCGTAAAACGGGTATATTCAAAGGTACCTTTATTCGATACCGCATGAGGTGGATAACCATTGTCCGATTTATCAATGGCAGTAATTTCAGTTGGATAGGCACTCACCATCACCGTCGGCAACGGATCGCCCTGAGCATCCAATACCTGAAACTCAACCGCCTGTGTTGCTGTCGAAAGTACCGCTAACAAAACCAGAAGCCATCGATTCATTCAAGCAACCTCCTGCCGGGTTTTTCGTGAAGCCAAATAAGCATCGAAGGCTTCTTCACTGGTGTATTGGGGGATATAACCAAATTCGGATTTTAGCAACCGATTATCCAGCACCGGCCGATAACTGATGAACTTTACCTGCTCAGGACCGTACTGACTGAGCCTTAATGGCTTGAGTATCGATAGCACCCCCTTGATCAGCCAGGACGGTAAAGGCAAATAAGGTTTATTCAGTTTAACCGCTAACTGGGCCATAGAGAGGGCACCGTCACCCGCTACATTATAGATCCCCTGACTACGGCGTTCGATGCCCTGTTCGATAATGCAGACCAGATCCTGGTCCCAGATAAACACAAAAGGACTGCGACAACCGGCCACACCGACAATACAGATTTGATCAAACAGATTGGTAATTTGATTATTCACTGTTTCCCCAAGCACGGTACCAGGACGCAACACTAACTGTTGCAGCTCAGGGTGTTGCTGGCGGTAGTCTCTTAACAATTCTTCGACGATGCGCTTATGGGAGGAATAGGCAAAGCTGTCGTTACCCCGAACGGGATCAGCCTCCGACAACCATTCAGGATTATCCGCATGATAGCCGTAAGCGGCCCCACTGGTGGTGACGACAAACTGCTCAACATTCGCCTGCAAAGCGGCATCCAATGCATTGCGGGTACCTTCTACGTCAATTTCATAGAGCGTTTCTCGACTCATTCCAGTAGGCGGCACCACGATCGATGCCAAGTGAACCAGCGTATCTATGCGCTCTTGCTGTAATAAAGCGATCAACGCCTTCTGATCACGGACATCAATTATCGAGAACTGATCGGCAAGCTTCGAAACCTCATCTGACGGACGGACATCAGTTGCAACCAGATACCATTCTGGCTGCTGAGACGCCATCAACCTGACCAACTGGGTACCAATAAAGCCGGTTGCTCCCGTTATCAGAACGCGCCGACTGTTATTACTATTTTCGCTCGACATAAACACGTACAACCATGATTAAGCTAATAACCACAGTGTATCGAGCCCAAACCAATAACTCAGTGACTTTGCTGGCCAGCAAATTGACCTTATGGGTCAAATTAACCGCAAAAGGCTATCCACAAACCCGGCAGAAGCAAAAAAACAAGTCACATGGCTATTCGACCCGGAGTGAACAAATCTCAACGGATACAGGAAAGAAAAGAAAGAAAAGAAAGAAAAGAACGCGGGGATATAACGAAAATGTCGCATGCGGGGAATAAACACACGCGACATTACAGACCGGGGAAAGCACCTCTAAAGATTCACCTCCCCCATCTCGAACAGTATCAGGGCAGCTGAAACAGGTGGTATTTCTTTTTACCCAACTTAACGATGAAGAAACGGCCAAACAACGCCTGCTCAGCGCAGAATAATTCACTTAGCTGCATATTATGCTCCATCGAACAGGCGCGACCATTGATCAGAACCGCATTACGCGCCAAAGCGTCCTTCACCTGCTTACCCGATGGAGCCATACCTGCCTCAGCCAGTAACTGAGTCATGGGCTTACCTTCGAAACTGTTGGGATCGAGTGTGGCCGACGGCAATCCATCCAACGCCAGCTGCTGCAAATCAGTTTCCGAAAGAGTGTCAATTCCCCCATTGAACAGGGCTTCGGTAATCCGCTGCGCCGCTTGCAATCCTTCTTCGCCATGTACCAAACGAGTTACTTCGGTGGCCAGAATCTTCTGGGCAGATTTGGCGCCCTGGGTTTCGCTGTCATGACGCTCGATCGCTTCAATTTCTTCGATATCAAGGAAAGTGAAATAGCGCAGGAACTTATACACGTCGGCATCAGCCGTATTGATCCAGAACTGGTAGAACGCATACTGGGACGTTTTATTGGCGTCCAGCCAGATGGTTCCGCTCTCGGTCTTACCGAATTTGGTGCCATCAGACTTGGTTACCAACGGCAGTGTGAGGCCAAATGCCTGATTACCGTTCATCCGACGGGTGAGCTCAGTTCCGCCAGTGATGTTGCCCCATTGGTCACTACCACCGATTTGCAGAGTGCAACCATTGCGGCGATTTAATTCAGCAAAATCGTAGCTTTGCAGCAGCATATAGGTAAATTCGGTGTAGGAGATGCCGGCCTCATCACGCTCGATGCGCTGTTTTACCGATTCCTTCTTAATCATGCTGTTGACCGAGAAGTATTTGCCCACATCACGCAGGAAGGTCAACACATCCATGCCACCGGTCCAGTCGAGATTATTGACCACCTCGGCTGAGTTTTTACCGCAGTCAAAATCAACGAATTGGCTCACCTGAGCCCGAATTCTCTCGACCCAGCTTTCTACCACATCCCGAGTGTTGAGCGAGCGCTCCTGGGCTTTAAAGCTGGGATCCCCGATCAAGCCAGTGGCACCGCCCACCAGGGCCAATGGTTTATGGCCTGCCTGCTGGAAACGCTTTAACGCCAACAGAGGCACCAGACTCCCGATATGCAAGCTGTCCGCCGTGGGATCAAAACCACAATACAGGGTACAGATACCATCATCGAGGTGAGCGGATAGTTCCTCCTCGGCTGTCATCTGTGCGATCAGGCCTCTGGCCTGAAGATCCCTTAGCAGTGCATTTTGCCCTTGAGACATTAAAAACCCCGGTTAATCAGCATGTTAGTCATTCGATTGAAAGGCTTGAAGCTAGGTATTACACCAGCCAAGACCAGTGAGTGCGCAGATATTACAGAAACCCACACTAAATTCCAGCCTGAGTCCCCGCGCCACACCGAGTTCAGCCCAGCCCTTTAGAACCATAGCCGTTAACAAAACCGTCCTTAGAATGATATCCTCTTATAGCAAATTGCTCTGATTTTTCAGAACTGAAGGTTGATCCAGCACGTAGTTTCAGCAGAAAGTCGTTTTCCCCTCTTGAATGTTGTCTTTTTTGGTTATACTTTAGCCACTTGCCTGAATATTCGAGAAATCACTGGAAGTTATTCATGGATCACCCTGATTCTTTAGCGAGTCGACATCTTGCCTCGTTCCCCAAAAAGCATTTAATCCTTGCTAGCGCTCTGGCAACCGTCGCAGGCACAGCTCTGTTATTGTTGCCATCGACCGAGGTAAAAGCGGAACGCAACTCAATCCCCCTGGCACTGGACTTCGCAACCGATTCCACGGACAGCAATCAGAACCCTACAACCCCATCTCCAGTGAGCCTGCTGCAACCAGCCTCACCAGCACCTGTAGTGCAACCGGCAGCACAGCAGACTAAAACGCCAGCACCTGTAGCGGCCGTAGTCGTCGAAGAAACACCACAATGGCATAGTGTTCAAATCAAATCTGGTAGCACCCTTTCAACCATCTTTCGTAAACAGGGGCTGAGTCCGTCACTGCTGCATGCTCTGGTGACCAGCAGCAAGGAAGGCAAACTACTGAACCGGGTCAGCCCCGGCCAGCACATCGAATTTTTAAAAAATTCCGAGGGAGAGCTCACAAAGGTGCGCTACGTGCGCAACCGGCTTGAGTCGGTGCTGTTTTCCCGCACCGAAAAGAGCTTCTCGGCCGAAGAGATTATCTACACCCCCAACGCCCGTCAGGCCTTTGCCGAGGCGGAAATCAATCACTCTCTTTTCCTCGCCGCTCAAAGCGCGGGGATGAGTGAAACGGTTACTATGAAGCTGGCCAACATCTTTGGTTGGGATATTGACTTCGCTCTGGATATTCGTAAAGGCGACAGCTTTCGCGTGATCTATGAAGAGAACTTCCTCGATGGCGAGAAAATCTCCGATGGTGACATCGTTGCTGCCCAGTTCACCAATCAGGGGCGGGTCTACACAGCCGTTCGTTATACCGATAGCAAAGGCCACTCTGATTACTATTCACCGGATGGTCGTAGTATGCGCAAGGCATTCCTGCGCTCCCCCGTTGATTTCGCTCGTATCAGCTCACGTTTTAATCTAAAGCGGAAACACCCGGTACTGAACAAGATTCGCGCCCACAAAGGCGTCGACTACGCAGCATCAACGGGTACTCCTATCCGCGCAGCTGGCGACGGCAAGGTGATCCACGCGGCTCGCAAAGGCGGTTTTGGCAAGGCAGTGATCATCCAACACGGCCAGCGTTACAGCACCCTGTACGCCCATATGAGCAAGTACGGCCGCGGTATCCGCTCAGGCAAACATGTCAAGCAAGGGCAGATTATCGGCTATGTCGGTTCAACCGGATTAGCCACGGGCCCACACCTGCACTATGAATTCCGCGAAAACGGCGTGCATGTGAACCCCATGACCGTTAAATTGCCGAGCGCCAAGCCGATACCCAAAAAAGAGCGCGCCTCTTTCGAGAATCGTATGCAACTCCTGATCAGCCGACTCGAACATCCAACGGCGATTCTTGCCCTGAACGATTAACAATATGGCAATCCGGCGCCTGACTATTGGCCTGATGTCGGGCACGAGCCTGGATGGCGTCGATGGTGTATTGGCTGATTTCTCTTCCGACACCCCTTTAATAGGCACCAGCAGCCGCAATTTCCCCACCGATTTACGCCGCAAGCTGCTTTCCCTTTGTCTGACCGGCGATAACGAAATTGAGCGCATCGCCCAAATACAACCCCAGCTGACCCAGCTCTACGCTGATGTGGTGAAAGACCTGCTAACTGCAACAGGCAGATCTTCAGCCCAGATAGCAGCCATCGGCTGTCATGGGCAGACGGTCCGTCACTTGCCGCATCTTGGTTATAGCCTTCAACTGGGAAACCCTGCACAGCTGGCAGAGCTCTGCAAAATTGCTGTTGTGGCGGACTTTCGCAGTAGGGACCTGGCAGCCGGTGGCGAAGGAGCTCCTCTGGTTCCAGCCTTTCATAGCCACCAATTCTCCAGCCCAGATCAGGATCGCATCGTTATCAATATCGGAGGCATGGCCAACATCAGCTGCCTGCCTATCAAGGGAGACGTCACCGGATTTGATACGGGACCAGGCAACGCCCTGATGGATGCCTGGTGCGAACGCCATCAGGGAAAACCTTACGATGAGAACGGTTCATGGGCAGCCAGCGGCTCGGTCAACACTGAACTGCTGAAGTCATTATTAGCTGATGACTACTTTCAACGCCCCCCTCCAAAAAGCACCGGGCGAGAACACTTCAACTTGCCCTGGCTGGAACCGCATCTGGCACGGCATGCAGGCATGGCTGACGAAGATGTACAGGCAACGTTGCTTGAACTGACAGCACAGAGCCTTAGGGATGCTATAGATCGCTGGGGGCCGGCGGGGGCCGACTGTTATATCTGTGGCGGTGGAGCTTATAACACTCAGTTAATTAGGCGCTTGCAAGCGCTGATGCCAACAAGGAGCGTGACAACGACCAATGCCCTTGGCATAGATCCGCAATGGGTCGAAGCTATCACCTTTGCGTGGTTAACCCGGCAATATCTGGAAGGTTTACCGGGCAATCTACCGCAAGTCACACGCGCCAGAGGCCCCCGAATTCTCGGTGCTTTCTATCCGGCCTAATCAAGGAAGGGTAGAAAGCACACCAGGAGAACAGAATGATCAGTGCTATTAGATAGAAAAAGAAGATCCACAGCCGCAGGTTGTGGATGCGTTAGGATTATTGACGACAAAACGAGACCCTTCCAGGCCTTCCATATAATCGACCGTCGCACCCACCACATATTGATAGCTAAGGGCGTCGACAAGCAGGGTGACACCACCACTCTCTATCGCGGTATCATCTTCGGCAACTTCATCATCAAAAGAAAATCCATACTGGAAGCCAGAACAGCCGCCGCCCGTCACAAAGACACGTAGCTTGAGATCCTGATTCCCCTCTTCCTCAATCAAATCTGTTGCCTTCTCTACCGCTTTAGGGGTCAGGTTGAGAAGGGAAGGAATAAACGTCTGTGCTGTCATCTATAAATCACCGGCTTACACTGCTTGCGAGTCATTATCCAATTAACCTAGAACTTTAGTCAACTATTACAGCCCGGGTCCACCGACTATCGGGCTGAACAATCAACTACACCAGAGGGTCGACCTCGGCCGCTTCGAGTGCATCTTCTTCCACCTTGTTGCGGCTCTCCTTGCCCTCACCAGGGTGGGGCTCTGGAGAATACTCGAGACTTCCGTTTACCTGGGCACCCATGACCATTTCGATCAACTTGTAATAGACATTGCCATTAACTTCAGCTTGAGCGGCTAGCTCCAGATGCTCAGTGGAGTGCACATCACCACTCACCTTACCGTTAATGATGATATGAGGAGATCGAATCTCCCCCTCCACAAAACCGTTATCGGCGACTCTTACAAGCCCTTCCGTAGCAGTAACATTTCCGATCACCTGCCCCTCAATCTGCAACGCTCCTTCAAACTGCAAATCGCCGTTCACTGTGGTGCCATTGGCGATCAATGTGGTGCGATCCCCGTATTTTTCGATATTAATCGCTTTGGGTTTAACTTTCCGGCGCATCTGTTACTGCCTCCTCAAACTGCCATGGAATTTTTTGCTCAACCCGCTTGGGCTTTGGCCCTCTGGATTGAGCAACCACCAACACATAATCAGGTTCAAAACCTTGCGGTATCACCAGCTCTGCAAAACGCTCATCGGGCCCGGGAATGTTCTGAAAATAGCGAAAGCCCAGCTTAATATTCTGTACTGAGACCTGCTCTGACACATCCTTCAGGGACAAGGATTTCTCAATTCCATCCTGGCGCCCAACCAAAGACACCGTGGCCAACCCCGACAACAGTCGATTGTTATCGGAGACCTGGGTCAGCATCAACTTAAGCCGAAATCGATCAATCTGCTCGGTTTTTTGCAGATCGTATTTCTGTATCCTGAGCCCCTTATCTTCTGATTTGGGAGCCATAATATTCTTGTAAAAAGAGAGGTCCTGCTGCAGCTGAAACTTCTCCTCTTCTAACTGCTTGATGGTCAGGCGCACGTTGTCGGTAGACTGCCGGTCGACATCGGCACCGACTCTGAGCGTGGTCACTTCTTGTGTCAAGCCCTCTATTTCTGCTCGTTTTTGAGCTAACTCAACTCTGAGCAAATCACGCTCAACCAGAGCCGTTTGCTGGGACTGCATGCCCAGATATTCTCCCAACAAAAAGCTGCCAACCGAGAACGCGCCAAACAATAGCCAGTAAAAAAACTTTTTCAGCAACCGTTTGCCTGGCTGATCAGGTACGACTATCAGGTGTTCTTGCTTGGTTCCTGTAACACGGATCATTCGCTATCCTCTCCCCCTAAGGCATCAGGGCAACCAGATCAAGGCCGGCCTTTTCTTCAAAACCAAACATGATATTCATATTCTGTACCGCCTGCCCGGCCGCCCCCTTGACCAGGTTATCAATCACGGAAAGCACCACCACCCGTTTCTTTCCTTGCGGACGATAGAGTGCGATTCGACAATAATTCGAGCCCCGAACACTACGAGTCTCCGGCAATGATCCTGAAGGCAAAACATCCACAAATGATTCGTTACGATAGCGTTGTTCAAATAAAGCCTGTAAATCCTCACCCTCAACAGACAATTCAGCGTAGAGCGTGGCGTGAATACCTCTAATCATAGGCGTTAAATGAGGGACAAAGGTTAATTCCGGGGACTGATTGTGACCCGCTAGCATGGAGATTGCCGTTAAACCCTGCTCAATTTCCGGAAGATGCCGGTGGCCGGAGACGCCGTAAGCCTTCAAACTCTCACTCGTCTCACAGAGCAGGGCATCAACCTTGGCCTGACGCCCTGCCCCGCTGACCCCTGACTTGGTATCAGCAATCAAACTGGCAGGATCAACAATACCGGCTTCCAGCAAAGGCAAGAAGCCCAGTTGAACCGCCGTCGGATAACAGCCCGGGTTAGCAACCAGCCGTGCACTAGCAATCCTTTCACGATTAAGCTCTGGCAAGCCATAAACAGCCTCATCAAGCAGTTCAGTGCACGCATGCTCCATACCGTACCACTGCATCCACTGGGCAGGGCTTTTGAGACGAAAATCAGCCGCCAGATCAATCACCTTGACCCCTGCCGCCAACAATTGGGGGACCTGCTGCATAGCGATACCGTTAGGGGTGGCAAAAAAGACCAGATCACATCGACTGAGTACCTCAATCGTGGGCTCAACAAAGCACAGTTCGGTATACCCTCGAAGGTTGGGGTACATGGCCGCAACCGGTGACCCTTGTTCTGCCCGAGAAGTCACTGCCTCCAGAGATACCTGGGGATGGGTCACCAACAGGCGCAGTAATTCCACGCCGGTATACCCAGTCCCCCCTACAACACCCACCTTGATCATTAACACCCCATCCGATCGAATAAAACCATTACATCAACACAAAGATCATAATGATTTAAGTTTTACTAACAAACCCGCATAATAACACGCTCCAGTGCAATAGTTGCATCGTTTAAGAGCCCGCATGCGCCGCCCCTCCCCTCCCCAGATAATGAATCGCTTCCGCTTGAGACTGGCTAATGCGGATGCTGTCCCTCAGCTGGCGCTGCTGGGCATACTGAGCGGCATTATCACCGGCGCCATTATCATCTTATTCCGGCAGCTCCTGACCCTGCTACTTGAGAATAGTCTTCCGGGGGCCTCAGAAGAGAACTTCGAAGGTCTCGCTATTCATTGGCGCTTTCTATTACCAGTCGGGGGCGCGTTATTGCTTGTGATCCTATTTGCTTTCATCGATCCCAAACACCGGAAAGTCGGTGTCAGCCATGTGATTGAACGCATGGGCCTGCACCAGGGACATTTACCCCTCAAGAACATGCTAGCCCAGTTTTTTGGTGCCATCATCGCCCTGGCCAGTGGTCACTCTTCCGGCCGTGAAGGGCCTGCCGTGCATTTGGGAGGCGCCGGCAGCAGCTTATTGGGCCACTGGTTGCGATTACCCAACAACAGCGTTCGCACGCTGGTCGGATGTGGCAGTGCCGCGGCTATTTCGGCGGCATTTAATACTCCAATCGCCGGTGTCATCTTTGCCATGGAAGTGATCATGATGGAATACACCATCAGTGGCTTTATTCCGGTGATTATGGCCTCTGTGATCGCCGCCTTTATGACCGCCCTGGTTTATGGTTCGGATCACGCCTTTGTCGTGCCCGCCCTCGAGCTGAGATCAATTGTAGAGTTCCCCTTGATCATTACCTGCGGTTTTACCGTTGGCTGCTTGGCGGCCGCCTTTATCTGGCTTAGCAAGAATATTCACCGACACGCTCCAGAGCCTTACTGGCTGCGTCTTCCCTTGGCCGGGGTACTCACGGGTGCCGTAGCGATGTTCTTTCCCCAGGTGATGGGCATAGGCTACGACACCATCAGCGATATTCTTTTTAATACTGCGAGCCTGGAGTTCCTGTTGTGGCTGGTTGCGGCCAAGCTGTTGGTATCCGCCGCGGCCTGTGGTCTTGGGGTGCCTGCAGGCATTATCGGCCCCTCACTGTTTTTAGGGGCCTGTCTCGGCGGAGCCATCGGTTTGGTGTCACAAATATTATTCGCCGAGACCAGCTCCAGCAGCGGTTTCTACGCCATGCTAGGAATGGGAGCAATGATGGCGGCCGTATTGCAGGCCCCCCTGGCGGCACTCATGGCTGTGATGGAACTGACCCATAACCCAAATATCATTTTGCCCGCCATGCTCGCTGTGGTCATTGCCTCCCTGACCAGCCGGAACCTGTTCAAGCAATCCTCTATCTTTGCTGAACTACTGGGCCGAAATGTATCCGACCCACAAGCCGTGCTAGAACAAGGCCTGCAGCGCGAAGGTGTGACGCGAATCATGGATACCGGACTGTGCCACCTTCCTCGCCAGTGCGAAACAAGCCTGATCAGGCAACGCTTGAAGCCTTCTGTCCGCTGGGTTGTGATTGTCGATGAGGGCCGGCCTCACTGGATTCTACCTGCCGATGAACTCCAGGCTCAATTGCACGAATCCAGTAACAGTGAAAAGGATGAAAGCACACTGGATCTACTGGCGATTCCGGCTCAACGTAAAGATATTGCACCGGTCTCTGCCCGCATCACCGTGCAAGAAGCCGTGGAGCAACTCAACAAACAAGGCACAGAGGCCGTTTACATTGAAGGGCCCCGCCCCGAGCATGCAATCGGTATTGTGACCCTCGATTATATCCAGCAACATTACCGCATCTATCAATAAAGCCCCTCTTCGATAAGGACTCAGTATGCTTTGGGTAAAAGCCTTTCATATCATTGCCGTTATCTGCTGGTTCGCAGCCCTGTTTTATTTACCCCGGCTGTTCGTATACCACGCCATGAGTGAAGACGAGACCAGCCGGGAGCGTTTCAAGATTATGGAGCGCAAACTGTACCGGGGCATTTCAACGCCCTCGATGCTGGCCACAATAGTGCTCGGGTTTTGGCTCGTGAGTTATAACATTGATTACTACGAGGCTTCGGCCTGGTTCCACGCCAAACTGACCCTGGTAGCCCTTCTGGTGATTTATCACTTTATCAGTGGCCGCATGATCAGAAGCTTCGCTGCCGATGCCAATACTCGCAGCCACGTTTTCTATCGTTGGTTTAACGAAGTGCCGGTATTGATGCTGATCGCGATTGTTATTCTTGTAGTGGTGCGCCCCTTCTAGCGCTTGCGATTTTTATCAAGAGGATAAAAAAAAGGGAACCCAGGGTTCCCTGAATACCTCACATCGGTAGGATAGAAACGCGAGGGCACCTCTGATTAATCGACGGGTCGACAATCTTCGATGACGATTCCGTCATTGGGTAACGTCCCCGGAGCCACTGAAACCACATCACCGGACAGTTTGCACAGATCGCGAATTGACTGCACAACCGTTTCTTCATCCAGTCCCTCGGTTTCACAGTTAAGGGTCATCACATCATTATCGTTCGCAGAGTCGACCCGCAGGCGGGCACGAATAATTTCCGGATGTCGCTCAACCACCGCGTTGATTTGCTCGGGGCTGACAAACATACCTTTCACCTTGGTGGTTTGATCGGCACGCCCCATCCAGCCACGAATGCGCATATTGGTTCTACCACAAGAGCTGCTACCCGGAAGTACCACCGACAGATCCCCAGTGGCAAAACGGATCAACGGATAGTCACGATTAAAACTGGTAACAACCACCTCACCCACTTCCCCATCGGGAACTGGCTCACCCGTGCCAGGACGAACAATCTCCAGCAAAATTTCCTCGGCCACAATCAATCCGTTACGGGCAGAGGACTGATAGGCGATAAGCCCAAGATCCGCTGAGGCATAGGCATCGTAGTAAGAGATGCCTCGCTCATCAAAATAGTCTTTCAGGGACTGGGTCAATGCCGCGCCGGCAAACAGGGCTTTGCGTAAACTGCTGATATCCACCGCCAACTCATCAGCCCGGTCCATAATAATTTTCAGGAAGGCTGCAGTACCACAGTAACCTGTGACTCTCAGATCATGCATCACCTGAACCTGCGCCTCGGTTTGCCCCCCACCAGCAGGAATAACCGTACAACCACAGGCCCGAGCGCCGGAGTCAAGAATAGCCCCCCCGGGAGTCAGGTGATAAGACAGGCAATTCTGCACTCGGTCACCCGGACGAAAGCCTGCCGCATAGAAAGCCCTGCCTACTTTCCACCAATCATTACGCTGACCCTCTGGATCGTATATAGGGCCCGGTGATTGGTAAATTCGATTCAGCTTTGCCGTTCCGGTAGCTACCATACCGGCAAAGGGCGGATGCTTCTTTTGCAGCTCCACAAGCTGAGACTTTCTCAATACTGGCAAGCTCGCCAGCGCTTCTCGACTGTTTATGTCATGAGGATTAATACCTGCAAATTGTTGCGAGTACCAAACGGTATTCTCCTGTGCCCAGCGCAGGTGTTCTGGCAGGCGTTTGAGCAAAGTCTGCTCCCTGAGCTCGGTATCCTGGGTCTCGAGCTCATCAAAAAAATCGGTCATAGAACCCCCTACAGCCAGCGTTTTCTGCGTTTATAGGATTTAAGTTCCTTGAAACTGCGGCGCTCTTCATTGCCACCTCCAAGGTAGAATTGTTTTACATCTTCATTTTCAAGCAGCTCCTGGCTAGTACCATCAAGAACCACTTTCCCCGATTCCATGATGTAACCATAATCCGCCGCTTTCAGAGCGTAGTTAGCATTCTGCTCAACCAGCAGCATGGTAATTCCCTGCTCGCGGTTGATCTTTTCGATAATGCCAAAGACTTCTTTCACTAACAGAGGGGATAACCCCATCGAAGGCTCATCCAGCAAAATCATCTTGGGTCGTGCCATCAAGGCTCGACCAATAGCCAACATCTGCTGCTCCCCACCCGACAGGTACCCTGCAAGCCCCGTGCGCTCTTTAAGCCGCGGGAAGTACTCAAATACCATATCGATATCCTGCTGTATCTGTTTGTCTCGTCGAGTAAAAGCGCCGAGTCGTAAGTTTTCGATACAGGTCATATCCTCAATAATGCGACGACCTTCCATCACCTGGAAAATTCCGGATCGCACGATATCTTCAGCATCTTTGCGGTCGATACGCTCGCCCATAAACTGGATTTCTCCACGAGTCACGGCGCCATCTTCGGTTTTCAACAAGCCTGAAATTGCCTTAAGGGTGGTCGACTTGCCCGCGCCATTAGGGCCCAGCAAAGTGACAATTTTGCCCTGGGGCACCTCAATGCTAACGCCGCGCAATACCAGAATAACATCGTCATAAACCACTTCGATGTTGTTAACCGACAACATCGATGACGCTGTATCCGTGCTCTCAACTGCTTGCTGCATCATCTGTTTTCCACCTCAATTTTTGCAACCAAAGCGCCCGTCAGAAACAGGCGCCTGATAACAGATTAATACCCGAGCCAGTCATCACGACGGGGCAAGGTTACCTGGGTCACACGTTCAATCTCGATGTCACCGCCATTGTAATTGCCCTTATAGATATTGACGGTGTTGATGCCACGATGGTCTTCGGCCGTCCAGTTGGCGGGCAGGCAAACCCCTTCCAAGCCTTTGGGTACCCAGTTTTCACGGGCGTACATACCCTGCTTGATATTGGCGCCGGTAATACCGCCATTGGCCTTGGCCCACTCCATCGCCTCTTTCATGTAATAGGCCGAGCACACACCACGCACATAATGATGGCTACGAAATTCCGTTCCGGAAGGGTCGGATACTTTTGATATGTCACGTACCAGCGTCATGCCAGGGGCATCGTCTTCCCAGAACGGCGTCATTGCCGGGAAAATATAATCTTTCACACCCGCACCTGCCGCTTCGAAAATTGGCTTATCGCCACCCCAGATATTGGACATAAACTGAACATCGGTACCGACCGTACCGCAGGACTTAATAAGGGAAACCACGGAACCACCAAGATTGGCGATATAGGCATAGTTAGACTGCGAGTCCTTCAACGACAGGCATTGGGCTTTAAAATCACCCGGTTTCATAGACACCACAATCGGCGGCATAACTTCGAAACCCAGTTCACCGGCATACTCAGCACAGGCTTCCTTGGGGGCATTAGGGTAAGGGTGGTTGTCACCTACGTGGGTGAACTTGGGTTTTCCGGCCCCACCTTTATTTTTCCAGTCGTCGGCGGCCCATTGCACCAGGGCTCGACATCCATCTGAATAAGAAGCGCCATAGAAATAGTTATAGGGTGCGGGTTTCTTGGTTTTTGGGTTTTTGCCAGTCGGGTCGGTCAGGTGTCCAGAGTAAGAGGCCGAATAAACGGGCACCTCATCCTTGGCAACAAAGGTGATTAATGCCTCTGTGTCGGCCGTCCCCCATCCCTGCATGGCTACCATATTTTTACGCGATACCCATTTTTTGTATGATGCAATCGCCTGCGGAACCTTATAAGCATAATCGACGGTTTCAAACTCCAGCCTGGTACCATCAATACCACCGTTAGCATCGATATAACCCAACGCATCACGAATACCATTGGCATAATTTTTACCTACAAATGCGGTAGGCCCGGAGAGATCCGCCAGATGACCAACGAATACCGAATCTTGTGCTTGCAGCGCGCTGGTACTCAGGGCGCCGGCAATCAATGTGCCGAATAAAACTCTTTTGTTCATTGCAGGATACCTTTTCTTGTTGTTGTAGAATCCGGAGACAACTAACACCGGCGAGTTGGGATTCTCACCCACCATTTCTTGATCGATTCATAGTGCCATCGACTAATAAGAGAATGGATAAAACTTCCAGTAGGACTTCACTTGCTGCCAACGGTGGGCCAGTCCTTCCGGCTCAAAAATCAGGAACAAGATAATCACCAAACCAATACTCATCTCTTTTAAATACGCCAAACCGTCGGTAAAGGCGGTACTGCCACCCCAGCTGGTTGCCGATAGCAGACCTACTATGCCTTCGAGCATTTCCGGCAACATGACCATAAATATGGTTCCCATCAAGGCGCCCTTTACCGATCCTAGACCACCAATAATGATCATTGCCAGGAACTGAATCGACATCAAAATGGTAAAGCCTTCGGCGGAAACAAAGCCCAGATAATGGCCATAGAGTGCACCACCAATACCGGCATAAAACGAAGAGACACCAAAGGAGAGCAAGCGATATTTTGTCAGGTTAATGCCCATAATTTCGGCAGAGAGATAATGATCCCTGACCGCGACAAAGGCCCGACCATCGCGAGTTCGCATCAAGTTAGTGCCCCACAAATACATGGTCACCAGAGCAAACAGGGCGATATACCAGAAGCTTTGATCATTGGTAAACTCATAGCCAAAAATGGCTACTGGCGGCGCCGCCGCACCATAAGAGCCACCGGTAAACCAGTCAGCACGAGCAAAAAAGTCTTCCAGAATAAATTGTGCTGCGAGAGTCGCAATGGCCAGATACAGCCCTTTGATGCGAGCCGCCGGTGAGCCAAAGATCATACCAACGATCATTGTCATATAACCGGCCAGCGGAATGCAGAAAAATACCGGAATACCAAAGCTGTTGTGCAACCAGGCCGATGCAAAGGCGCCGAAGCCGAAAAACGCGCCGTGGCCCAAAGAGATTTGCCCGGTAAATCCAACCAGAATATTGAGGCCGAGCGCTGCAATACCCAAGTAAGCCACCTGAATGCCGAGAGTCAGGAAATAGGCATCAAGAATAAAAGGAGCCAAACAAAGCAAGGCTATTGTTGCTATGGCCAAATAAAGCGTCGTGCGTGTTTCGAAGATAGTTCTATCTTCAGCATAACTGGTGCGAAAATCACCACAGGGTCTCATTGATACAGTCGACATATTGGTTCTCCCTAGATCCGCTCGATATCTTTGGTCCCGAACAGACCATAGGGTTTAATACAGAGGATAATGATCAACACGTAGAAAGGTGCAATCGAATACAGGTTGCCTACATGCAAATATTGGCTATCGATAAACTCGGCCACATTTTCCAGCACACCAATAATCAGGCCACCGACCACACCGCCAACAATGGAATCCAGACCTCCCAGAATCACGGCGGGAAACACTTTGATACCAATCACCGACAGCGCATCGGATACGCCATTAACCATGCCGATAACAATACCGGCGGTTGCCGACACGACCGCAGATATCGCCCAGCTCATGGCAAACACCCGCTTAACTGAAATACCCAGACTCTGTGCCACCTGCTGGTCGAACGCTGTCGCCCGCATAGCGAGGCCCATTCTGGAATGCTTAAAAAACCAGTAAAACGAGGCCATGATCACGATCGAGATCACCAGGCTCATAATATAGGCAAATTCAATATTGAGACCGGCAATTGTCACGACTTCGGTATCAAATACGCGAGGATAACTTTCCGCCGAAACACCGAAGATCCATTTCATCAGCGCCTGGAAAAATATCGACAATCCGATCGTGACCATGATGACTGAAATGATCGGCTCTCCGATCAAGGGGCGAAGCACAATGACTTGCAACAACACGCCGAACGCCATCATGAACACCAGTGTTAGCAAGAACCCTATAAAGAAAGGTAACTGAAAATGCACCAGAAAGGCCCAGCAAACCCAGGCACCGATCAGTAGAAACTCGCCCTGAGCAAAATTGACAATCTGGGTCGATTTATAAATCAGTACGAAACACATCGCGATCACGCCATACAGCATGCCAACAATAAGGCCGTTCAATACCAATTGAAGCAATAATTCCCAATTCATGAAGCGATCCTCCGTGCTTTCTCCGTCGATTGGCTAGATGCAGACTGAGCATCATCCGCAGCAATCAACTCCTCCACCTTCAACGATGTTTTAATTCGCGACCTTGTCCCATCCTGAAAGGTAATCACCGTATCGACATCCACATGATCAGAGCCGGAGTAGATGGATTCGATAATATCTTCGTATTTTTCTCCAATGACTCCCCGTCGAACTTTTCGGGTTCGAGTCAGTTCGCCATCATCAGCATCAAGCTCCTTGTACAGCAACAGAAACCTTTTAATGCGCTGGGCTTCGGGTAGAGTCTGGTTGACGGAGTTCACCTCATCACGCAGTAATTCATACACCGCTTCATGTGCTGACAGGTTGGTATAGTTGGTAAAAGCCAAGCCTCTCTGTTCAGCCCATTTGGAGACAACACTGAAGCGTATGCAAATAATGGCGGAAAGATGAGGTCGCTGGTTACCCAACACCACCGCCTCGGCAATAAAGGGCGAAAACTTGAGTTTGTTTTCAATAAATTGGGGTGAATATCGGTAGCCTTGATCGGTTTGAGCCAGATCTTTAAGGCGATCAATCACCACCAGATGCTGATTCTCTTGCTTAAAATAGCCCGCGTCGCCGGTATGCATCCAACCATCTTTGACATCATCCTGGTAAGCCTCGGCGTTTTTATAATAACCACTGAACATACCGCTGGTTCGAGCGATGATCTCGCCCACACCATTATCATCCGGGTTGATGACTTGAATCTCAGCATTATCGAACACCATCCCCACGCTGTCGTAGTCGATATCATTGCCACGATGAATCGTATAGGCACCACATAGTTCGGTCTGGCCATAGAGTTGGCGCAGAGGCACACCAATTGCCTGAAAAAAACGAAAAGTATCTGGCCCCATGGCAGCACCGCCGGTCGCGGCACTGCGCAGATGAGTGAAACCCAGGCGATCCCGAAGTGCCCGTAACAGTATCCATTCGGCCAAACGAGAACGGTCTCCCTTGTCGAGCGCCTTATACGCACGCTTCATACCCCATTCATACAGTTTTTGTTTCAAGGGCGTGGAGTCGAGCATGCGAGCACGCACGTCAGCAACAATGTTTTCCCATACCCGCGGTGCCAACAAGACGAAATGCGGACCAATTTCTCGAAGGTCCGCCATCAGAGTCTCTTGCTCTTCCACAAAGTTGACAATTTGCCGACTGATCAGGCTTTGTCCCACTGCGTACACTTGCTCCATAATCCAGGGCAGTGGCAGAACAGATACGTAATTATCACCAGGCGCTTTGCCATCAGCTCGCAAGTAAGCCGCACAATGGTTCAGAAATGACCCCGAGTGCAACATGGCCATTTTAGGCTTGGAGGTGGTGCCTGAGGTAGTGCAAAGTATTGATAAATCCTCACCTTTTGTCGCATCCACCAGCGAGGCATAAGCCAGCGGATTTTCACGATCCAGTTCTCTGCCGATGTCATAAAGCTTTTCGACATCCAGCAATCTTGAATCTTCATATTTGCGCATGCCCCGAGCATCGCAATAAACGATAAATTCAACAGAAGGAATTTGCTCGCCCAGTTCAAGTAGCTTGTCACATTGTTCTTCATCTTCGGCAAT
This sequence comes from Aestuariirhabdus haliotis, assembly GCF_023509475.1. Classification (NCBI taxonomy): domain Bacteria; kingdom Pseudomonadati; phylum Pseudomonadota; class Gammaproteobacteria; order Oceanospirillales; family Aestuariirhabdaceae; genus Aestuariirhabdus; species Aestuariirhabdus haliotis. The sequence continues at coordinate 22,922 of NZ_JAKSDZ010000005.1, forward strand.
AATGACCCTGGCCTCGGCATAATTGATCAGGTAAGCCACCTCTTCATGCATTGAGTCCTGATAGATCCCGAGCGAAGAGCAACGCAGCGCATGCGCCGTCACCTCACCCCAAATCCATTCAGGACGGTTCTCACCTAGCAAGCCAATCACATCGCCTTGATTGATACCCAACGACTGCAAACCCAGGGTCATCCATTTGACACGATCGTTGTAATCTGACCAGGTGAATTCATTCCAGATGCCGAACTCTTTTTCCCGCATCGCAACCTGGTCGCCAAAGCTGGCGGCGTTATAAGCCAATACTTTCGGAAAGGTATCGAAGCGTTCGACATCGACATAATCGGTCTTCAAGGCTGTCATTATGCAACCTCCTCGTCATCGCTCGGAATCGAATCATCTTCACCTAGATAAGCTTTTTGAACATGTTCATTCGCCATCACTTCGTCGGGCATGCCTTCGGCCACTTTCTTACCAAAATCCAACACCATCACACGATCAGAGATATCCATGACGACGCCCATATCATGTTCAATCATCGTTACCGTCATACCAAACTCTTCATTCAGATCCATAATGTAACGAGCCATATCCTCTTTCTCTTCCAGATTCATTCCCGCCATGGGCTCGTCCAAAAGAATCAAATCTGGCTTGAGAGCAATCGCCCGGGCCAACTCCACGCGTTTACGCAGACCATAGGACAGCGTTCCCGCAACAGCTTTGCGTATATGAGTAATTTCCAGAAAGTCGATAATGTCTTCGACTGCACGTCGATGTGCCAACTCTTCGCGCTTGGCTGGAGAAAACCAGTACAAGGGTCCGGTGAAGAAATTGTTCTTCAGCATATGGTGACGCCCGACCATAATGTTATCGAGCACGGTCATATGTCCAAACAGAGCAAGGTTTTGAAAAGTCCGACCAACACCCAGTTCCGCACGGGCATTGGGTTTTAAACGGGTCACATCTTTTCCAGCAAACAAAATTTGACCTTCATTCGGCGAGTAGCGTCCCGACACACAATTAAGCATCGACGTCTTACCCGCACCGTTGGGGCCAATAATAGAGAAGATCTCACCTTTGTTGACCGAGAAACCAACGTCCGTCAGTGCCTTAACGCCACCAAACCTGAGCGATACATTCTCTACTTGTAATAAGGGGGTGGTGCTCATAGCGATGTGCCTCCCAAAGAAAAGGAGGTGGATTGTTTAACAAAAGCGCTATTTCCTGAGCCTGACTCCGGGTTAACGGTCGCAGGGGGATTCCCAAGCAAGCCGCCCAGACCGCAAGGCTGCCCAATAACCGTTGTACGATACATAGCATCCATATTATGACCCTGTTTGTTGTTATTTTTTCACTGGGTGTCATCGATTATGCCAGCCCCGCGTAGCGCAGGGATTGATTATATTGCCTAAGAGATGGACAATATTGCGATTAATGATCAGGATAGCCCAAGCCCTGAGCTAACGGTCCCCACAACACTATAGACTTTAGGAGCAGGACGGTGGAGACAATCACACCCGATCCGGAAAAGTTGATTGAGCTGGTTAATGAACGCATGCCATTCGGAAAATATCAGGGATGGCGCCTGAAAGACCTACCAGAACCCTATCTGGTTTGGTTCAACCAGCAAGGGTTCCCCAAGGGGCGGCTTGGGCGGCAACTGCAATCATTGTATGAAATCAAACTGAACGGTCTTGAGACCCTGTTGGACGGCCTCGCAACCAAGCTTAGCGACCAAAACTAGAAGGCGGCCGATGTTCGTTTCCATGACCGCGAATGACAAATACCAACAGCCGATCCCCCTCCCGACGTTGGGCTACTGACCCGGCTCTTCGATGTACTCCCAACCTCTACTGGTATAGATCCAGCTCGACCCATTGACGACACTGAAGCGAAAAATCACCAGTCCCTGGGACGAATCTGTCAGTTGCAGCCGATAACTGGGGCTTTCATAAAGGTTTTTACTGCCAGTTTCATTCATCGCAAGCCAGGCACTGCCATCGAAATGCCAGGTATTGCCACTGAGGGTATTCAGCTTCAGGGTGACCGGCTGGCCGTCCAGAGCCGAGCTGGCACTATAGAGTTCAAAATCACCTTCCGGTTCTGCGTACGCAAGCTGGCAGGACAAACCGACCAACATCACCGCCATTACTGCCCACTGCCTGAATTCCACTCTCTACTCCTTGGCTAATACTGCAATTGTTGCCCGTTACTCCCGGCTAGCGATATGATGACAAAAGCATCGACACCTGATATCCCTTGCCCCATGGGCAGCCAGATAAGCGTTGTCAGGCTATCAAGCCATCAACACTCCGCCTTGGCCGAGTGCCTGTTTAACTTACCCCGCCGGGGAAATAATGCAACCATGAGTGATCAGCCTACCGACCCGGAACTCAATAAGAGTGATATTCCTGCCGACGGCACCACCACTAATGGCGTTGATGAGCCTACGTCCGTCAAGCGCACCGTGCGTGAAGAGCTCAATACACCGGCACATCAACGAATTGAAGAGGAATTTGAAGAGGCTTGCGCGCGACTGTCCGAGCTGGATTACGAATTACTGGGCATGACGAATATGCCCTCCGAAAGTGATCTTGAAGATGCCCGCCACTATCGCTCCATCTGGCATAGTGCATTGATGGCGGTCAGCGCACTGTTGATTCTCTGTATTCTGGATTACCTGCCAGCATGGCTCGGCGGTATCACCAGTGCATTGTTATTTGCCCTGGCAGTTGGCTACTTTGATGGACTGATACCGATCATCCCCGGGGGCAACCGTTATGTACACTTATTACGCCAACGGCAGCGTTACCACCTAAGGCTTCGCGACTATGTTCGCCAGCTCGAAGGCAGCTACGGTTACATCCACACCTTGCAGCCCCTGCAACAACTGAATCCGAATCTGGAAAAGCACTATTTCAACAAGCTCTGCTCCCTGTCCCGTAAAGGACTGCTGGCACAACAAATCAGCTCGCTAGAAAATTTGCGCCTTTACTACCAGTTTCTTATTGAAGCCGGTAATGCTAACCAGATACGCGAACAACTTAAATTGAAGGAGCAAATGGAGCAGGAAGCCCAGAACATGGCTCCACCGGAAGCAGAGCCGGTGCCCACCGCCGAAAACATGGCAGAACCAACCGATGACAGCGCTACCAGCCCATAATATACTTCGGGTGCGCGACACCTAAATATAAAGACAACAACTCAAGCGCGATCAGGGGATATAATGCTGTCCGTACGACCAGTGAAAAGTGCTGCGGATGTCGCTGCGATCGAACAGGTTCCGATTGAGGATCGGGGGCTACCCAATAGCACCTACCAACTGTTACAGGATGCAGCCCGGCTCTACGGCAAAAAAACTGCCATCAGTTTCCTGATGTCGGGCAACTGTAATGAAAAACCCCTCGATATCAGTTATTACCAACTCTTTCATCGAATTACCCAGACCGCTAACGCGCTCTATCGGCTTGGCATCGAATCAAAAGATGTCGTGTCTACCCTGCTTCCCAACCTGCCCCATAGCCATTATGCCATCTGGGGTGGCGAAGCAGCGGGCATCGTCAATCCAATTAGCCCTCACATCGCTACGGACCAGGTCGTCGCGATCATGAATGAGGTCCAGTCGAAGGTACTGATTACCCTGGCCCCCTACCCGGGCAGCGATTTATGGCAGAAAGCACTGGAGATTAAAAAACGGGTCTACTCACTCCGGGCCATCCTCATTGTCGACCCGGTCAATCTGTTACCACTGCCCCGACGCGCTCTGGTAACTATGCGCCGCAAGTTACCACGCATGCAGGGGGTGTATGACTTCGATAAAACCATTGCCCGCTGCCCCTGCGACATGCTGGAAAGCCATCGCCAAATACGCCCTCAGGATATCGCGTCCTATTTTTATACCGGCGGCATGACCGGCACTCCCAAGATCACCCCCCATACCCACCGAAACCAGGCGTCCATGGCGCTTATGATTAATACTATGCTGGGTTTTCAGCCCTCCCGTGTGGTCCTCAGCGGCCTTACCCTCAGCCATGTGAATGCCATTATCATTCCGGGCCTGGCCCCTTTTATGGCGGGCTCCAGGGTGTTGATACCCGGGATGCAAGGATACCGCGGGGAACGGGTCATCCAGCGATTATGGGCACTCATCGAGCAATACAAGGTCGATGTAATCAATGGTGTACCCGCCTTTTACAAACGCGCGGTAACCGTTGCAACTGAACAGCACAAACTGGACAGCGTGCGCTTTGCCCTCTGCGGTGCCTCTCACCTACCGGTCAAACTGATCGAGCAGTTCCAGCAGCATTGCGGTATCCCATTGCTAGAGGGATATGGATTGACCGAAGGCACCTGCGTAAGCTCGGTCAATCCCCCTGGGGCCCCGGCGAAACCAGGATCAATCGGAATTCGCATGCCCTACTCGGAAATGAAAGCTGTCATTCTCGACGAATACCAACGATACCTTAGGGATTGTGCCGACAATGAGATCGGTCACATCCTGATTCGTGGCCCTCATGTCTTCCCCGGATACATCCAGCGGGAAAAAAACCAGCATGTCTGGATTGGCAACAATGGCTGGTTCGATACCGGCGACCTGGGCCGCTGTGATGAACAGGGGTATTTCTGGCTACATGGCCGCAGCGAAGAACAGGTAAGCCAGCCCGGCCATTCCCGGGACCCACACCCCATAGAGACACAGCTACAGCAATACCCCGGGGTAGCCCAGGCGGCTGCCGTGGGCCGAACAGATGCAAAGGGCAACCATGAGGTCGTCGCATTCATCACTGCAGCAGAGGGTAAAGAGCTCTGTCTAGAGGATATTAGAGACGCCTACCATGAGCGCGCAGAAGCCCATCTGCCGCCCCTGCCCTTTGTCTACCAGCTCCCTCAAATGCCAGTGACCCATGGTGGCAAGGCGGATCGACATTCACTTCGCAAAGAAGCCCTGTGCCGGCTGTTCAAAGAACTATTAGGTGACCTGAAAGAACAAGCCGATATCTGCGTAGATATCACAACCAATGACCAACTCGAGCAAGTGGCTCGGATCAGGGGGTTAGCGGGCAGCAACCGATCGGTGCAGCAGCAAGCCAGGGCGCGCCTCAAGGTACTTCCTATCCGCACTGAGCTGATATAATCACCACCTTACTTTCCCTGCTTCACTTTTCAGGTAGTTTCATGCCCTATACCGCCTCTGCGCTCCCGCTTGACCAACTGAATCATTGGCAACAAATCGCTTTCCTGTGCGCCCTTGGGGAGCACAGCTTGCCTAACTACCAACTGTTTTCAGAACTGTGCGACAGCGGAGATCCTGCCGTTCTGCGGCAAAACCTGAATCTTCTGTGGGATTGCGCAGCCGGCATTCAAAGCGCTAAAAACTTCGAGAAACAGGTGGACCTGCTGGAGGAGAACACACCGAACCCCACTCACTTTGATAGCTATGGCGCCAGACCCGCACTCGACAGCTGTGTCCTGATCTCGGCCGCACTCTCCTGTGCGATGAAAGCCAGCCTGGATGACTGCCAGAGCGCCAGCATTCTTTCCTTGGCGACAGTGGCCGAGTTTCTGGAGTTTTCCGGCGCCCTCGAAACCGATAGCGATCAGCCCGCACCACTGCAAGACCAGGACCTCTATCAACAGGAACAGGCATTTCAACAGCTGGTTTGCGATCGATTACTGGCTCACAAGACACCGACCAAGGCCTTTATCAAACAGCTGCGAGAGCTGGCGCATAATGATGGCGTCAGCCATATCGGTATCAGCGTCGATTAGCGGGTTAACTGACTGCATATTGTGATCCTATCCACATTCACACAATAACCATTCCACCACCCCCTGATGCTGGGAAGAGGTTCACTGCAACACCAGACAAAGAACCTATACTGGCGCCACTTTTACTCTTCTTGCTTTTGCCAAAAGGAATCCCATGGCCAGTGACTCCATCAGTTTAAAACAGATATCTCGCCTTCACCCTATGCAGTTACTGGGTAAGCCCGCGCAAAAACAACTGATCGAAATCGCCCTGCAAATCAAGGTAAAGCAGGGCAGCATGGTGCTCAAGAAACGCAAGGAACTCACCAGCTACAGCTATTTATTCAAGGGCAAGGTAGAGCTGCGGCACTCCTTTGATGATCGCCGCCTGCTAAGCGTCGAGGACGAAATGGCGCTGCAACCCCTGGAAGATCTTATCGACATTGGCGCCAGCATCCGCGCCCTGGAAGAGTGTGTGATACTTCGCTTCGACCGGGACTTTATCGACAACCTGCGCACATCCTCATCCCCCGCCTCATCCCCCGTGGATAGCACCTACGGTGTCGTCAGCATCGAAGGCGATGCCAACTATCTCGACAGTTCGATGATTGATGATGATTACCAGGAAGACTGGACGCTGCAGTTGCTGGACTCACCACTGGCCCGCAACCTGAAACCCACCGCCTTGCATCGATTAATGGCAAAGTTAGAGCGGGTCGACGTAAAGCTTGGCGATCAGCTGATAGAACAAGGCCAACGGGCAGACTACTTCTATATCCTGATCAGTGGCGAAGCGGCCCTGAGCACAGATTTGCATGGCCCCTTCAATGGACAAACCATCAACCTGTCTGAAGGTACCCACTTTGGCGAAGAAGCCCTACTTGGCGATACCCTCAGGAACGCCACGATTAAAATGACTTCCGATGGCGTGGTTGGCCGTCTCAACCGCCAACAGTTTCTGGAAGTGTTCTCAGAATCCCTGTTGCCAACGCTACCCGAGCAACAATTTAATCAACTGCTCGAACAAGAGGAGATCGCCTGCCTGTTACTGGATGTCCGTTTCCGTGAAGAGCTGCGCGATGATACACGCGAGAACGTCCTGAATATTCCCATCAGCCGCCTGCGTAGCGCCTTACCACAACTGAACCGAGGCACTACTTACCTGCTCTCGGCGCAAGGTGGACCGCGTAGCGAATTGGCTTGTTGTATTTTACGCCAGCACGACTTCAGCGCATTCCTGCAGGCTCCTGTAGAACAGCCAGAGACAAAGAAAACTGCCTAAGAGGAAGTAAAAATCGACTACTCTGAGGAAAAGGGGGAGTCGATTATGGGTTCTGAAATAGACCGCACCGAATTTACCAACGAGGATTACGAACGGTTTCGTCGCCGCCTGCAGGAAAACCTTGGCCAGCTACGTCTACTGCTCAATAAACCGGGTTTTGGCGACGGCCCTCCCAGTTTCGGTGCGGAGCTGGAACTCTATATCATCGATAACAGCGGCCAGCCGATGCCGATCAACCAGCAACTCGCTGCGGCCGCTGATGACCCTGACCTGTCCCTGGAGCTGAACCGCTTCAATATCGAGTACAACTTCCCCCCGATTCTTGGCAGCCAAACACCTTTTAGCGATCTGAAACAACAGATCGATACCGCACTCAAGCGCCTCAATCAGACCGCCCAAACCCTAGGTGCCAGAGTCATCCCCATCGGCATCCTGCCCACGTTACAAATGAGCCAAATGGGCCGTGCGGCCATCACCGACAGCGCTCGGTACCATGTTCTGGCCGAAACCCTGCGAGCACAGCGGGGAGAAGATTTTTTTATTCACATTTGCGGCCAGGATGACCTGAAGATGCGCTGGCAGGAGATCTCTCTGGAAGGTGCCAACACCTCATTCCAGTACCATTATAGGGTCAACCCGTCTGAATTTGCCGACGCCTACAATGCGGCACAGATGGTCACGCCCCTGTTGGTTGCTTTGGGAGCAAACTCCCCCCTGTTTCTGGGACACCGGCTCTGGCATGAAACCCGAGTGGCTCTGTTCAAACAGGCGATAGATCCACGAACGGATGCGCCAATACACAGAAGTTTGCCTTCCCGGGTTTACTTTGGTCACCGCTGGGTCAACGACGGAATTTACGAGTTACTCGCCGAGGGTGTGTCTCTATTTCCTCCAATTATGCCGATCACTGAAGATGAAAAACCCTCGCTCCACAACGGCAAACACTGCCCTTCATTAGCGGAACTACGCCTGCACCAGGGAAGCATCTGGGTCTGGAATCGACCCATTTTTGATCCGGCGGGAGGCGGACACCTGCGTATTGAATTGCGCTCCTTTCCTGCAGGTCCCACTTCCCAGGATATGGCAGCCCTGGCCGCTTTTGGTATTGGCCTGATCGAAGGTCTTCGGCCCAAGATGAAAACCCTGATAGAGCAGGTGCCCTTTAGTATTTGCGAACAAAATTTCTACCGCGCGGCCCGAGAAGGCATTAAAGCCAAGCTGATGTGGCCCCAACCCGAGACAGGGACGCTTGCCGACGCCACGCTGAATCAACTGGTCAAACTGCTGTTACCCGTGGCCCGTCAAGGTTTGCAGGGTCTTGGCATTGAAAAAAACGAGAGTGATCATCACCTGAACCTGATAGAGCGGAGTGCCGATATATCGAGAAATGGCGCGCTTTGGCAATTACAGAGTTTGCAACAGCTTCGTCAGAGCTATAAACCTTCGGCAGCCCTTTCAGCCCTGGTTGACGCCTATTTTGATCGTCAACAAGGCAACTTACCCGTATGTGACTGGAGATTGGCGGATGGATGACTATGAAACCCTGCATAGAATAGAGGGGCTTTCGAGTCTTACCTTAGAAGAGAACCCACTGGGCTTTTTGCGTCAGCTACCCGGACCCTGCGCAATCTGGCTAGAGGGTGAGGATCCTTCACGTACCCGTGCAGTCTGCACCCTACTACATGGTAATGAACCCTCAGGCTGTGATGCCATATGGCATTTTATAAAGCGCGGACAGCAGCCTAAAACGAACTGTTTGTTGGTCATCGCCTCGGTGCAAGCCGCCCTGACTCCCCCCCTATACAGTCACCGTATGCTCCCCCAGCACCGGGACCTTAATCGCTGTTTTCGCCCGCCTTTTGATGATTCTCGAGGCAACCTGGCACAACAAATTCTTGCCGTTATCGAAGACTACCAACCCGAGGCATTACTCGATATTCATAATACCTCGGGCTCTGGTCCGGCTTTTGGTGTCTGCGTTAATGGTGATATGCGGCACCGCGCCCTGGCGTCTCTTTTTACCCACGACCTGATAGTCACCGATCTCAGGTTAGGCGCCCTTATGGAACTGGGGGAGGATCGGCAACCAACGGTCACCATTGAGTGCGGAGGAAGCGGAGACCCTGCCGCCAACCTGGTCGCGCGTGAAGGCATTTTTCGGTTTCTGTGCAGTGACCAGGTCCTCAGTAGTACCGCCGCCAGCTCAGTGACCACCTACCCTAACCCATTGCGTCTGGAACTGGCTGAAGATACCTGCCTCCGATACAGTGACGACCCCAAGACCACGGGTGACCTGATTCTGGCCACCGATGCCGAGGCACTGAACTACGGCACGGCCTCCGCTCAGGAACCCATCGCCCGACTTGGCCCCAAGGGTTTCGATAAACTGCGCATAAATGGGCCCGAGGGAGAAATGCCGGTATCCCGTTACTTCGAAGCCCGCAATGGCAAGCTCTATACACGTGGTCCCACTCGGCTGTTTATGGTGACTACACGAGAGGAAATAGCCCTCAGTGATTGCCTATTCTACTTTATGAGTTGATAGCCTTCGGGCCAGCATCGGGTCACTTTTCAAAATTTTCTCGAAGCTCTCGAATCCGCGCAGCATTGGCCCCCAGATCACTACGCCCTATTCTGGAAGCCGAACGCATATCGATCCGCGCCCCACTGCCGTAAGGCTGAATTCGAATCACCAGATCATCCTTAAAACCAAACAACCAACTGGTAATCACCGCTTCGAGACGGCCCCGAGCCGGGTCATCATCGACTAACACCCAGCCTCGAGCCTGAATCATCGCCTTTAACCGGATAAAAGCCTGCTCGGGATTGGTTTCGGTGATCACTGGCAACAAATCCGGATAGCCAGCCCGTTGCTGAGCCGCTACCGATTCACCTTCATAAATCACCGAATGATCCTGGCTGGAACGCAATGCCGCCACCGCATCAAATTGGGGAGGATTCGCAAGATCGGTGGTCACATCATGAATAAATGGGTAGTTCTTGGCCTTATATCCCTGAAAGCCGTATAGCCCCAGAATGAGCAAAGCGCACAGTAACATCCAGCAGCCCTGGGTGACCCATGAACGTTCACGCTGGTAACCGGCAAGCAAAATAAAAATAGCAGACAGAACAATGACCAGTAACGCCACCACCACATTGGCTTTCAACAGCGTAAAGGAAACACTGAAATCCCAGAATTTCATACGAAAGCCCGCCACCGCGATGGGAAAGAGAGATACCGTCAGTATCATGGCAAGTTTTGATAACTGTCCCAGTCGTTCCGTTCCAGACACTCTGATTTCCCTCAATGGTGTCGTACACTCATATTTAGCCAAAAAGTATAGTACATGAATGCTTTGAGAAAGTTGAAAGCGAATGTCTGTCCAGTAAAACCCGGTCATCTCGCCGATCTATGCTGTCGCAGCCGGTTATCGTACCCTATGCGACTCATCAATCCGTTACCACATTGGAAGCCCCATGACACCGGCAGTCAACGCAGCTAAACGCGCCAAAATTGAATTCAACCTGCATCAGTATGAGCATGACCCTGATACCAACAATTATGGTAATGAAGCCGTGGAAGCTCTTGGATTATGCTCTGACCGGGTGTTCAAGACATTAGTGGCCGACTTGGCCGGAGAGCTCGTTGTGGCCGTTGTCCCTGTTGCCTGCCAACTCAACCTGAAGGCCCTGGCCAAAGCCATGGGTGCGAAAAAAGCCACGATGGCCGATATCACCAAAGCCGAACGATCCAGCGGTTATGTCGCCGGAGGGATCAGCCCTCTGGGCCAGCGCAAGGCATTGCGAACCTGTATCGACAATACAGCCTTCGGTTTTGACTCAATATTTGTCAGCGCGGGCAGGCGCGGGCTCGAGATCGAGTTGACAGCCTGCGACCTTCAACAGCTGACCCGCGCCACCTCCGCAGCAATCGCAGACCGTTAACTTCTGTTCCTATCGCCGCCCTTCGCACAACTCAGCGGTCACTTGCATTAAAAAATGAATCATGGTTCACTTTATGAATAAAATGAACCGAGATTCACTTCATGGCCTATCGAGCAACCCCGGCGACCGAAGCGCGAAAAAAGGAAGTCCATCAGCGTCTATTGCACAGCGCTTTCAAAATCGTCTCCAGAGAGGGTTTTAGTGGGCTCAGCATTAGCGCGGTTGCCCGCGAGAGCAATCTGGCAACAGGTACGCTGTACCGCTACTTCCGCAATAAGGCTGAACTGTGCGTTGCGCTTTTCTCTTCTGCCTCTCAGCATGAGGTGGATCAGGTCGCCGAGGCTGCCATGCGGCACGAGGACGCTGCCGCCAATCTGGCTGACGCCATAGAGACCTTTTCCCGGCGCGCCCTGAGCAATCCACGCCTGGCCTGGGCACTGATTGCCGAGCCTGCGGACGCTCTGGTCGATAAAGCGCGACTGAGTTATCGCGAGGCCTATGCTGACGTTTTCGCTCAAATATTGCAGCAAGGTATCAGTCAACAGCGCTTTGATTGCGACCAGCCCGGCTTGATCGCCTCAGCCCTGGTCGGGGCGTTGTCCGAGTCGTTACTTGGGCCCCTCAGCACCACCTCTGCTCACTCCGATCACAACAGCAGCATCCAGCAACTGCAGCGTTTTTCCCTGCAAGCCCTGAACTGCAATCCCTTACCCCAACTGACAGGAGAATCCCGATGACAGGCTCCGATTACCTTGCCGAAACCCACGAGGTCACCAATACACCGCCGCCTCTGCAAGACTACAATCTATACCTGCAAGATACCGCTCTGAAGGAAGCCCTCGAGCGAGAAGGTGCGGGTTGGGCAACGGAGCAGTTAAGCCAATACGGGAAGCTCACGGGTACAGCAGAGATGATCGAATGGGGGCATCTGGCCAACCGTCACAAACCCGAATTCAATACCCACGACCGTTACGGGCACCGTATCGATCAGGTGGATTTCCACCCCAGTTATCACCAGTTGATGGACAGGGCCATCAGTGCAGGCTTGCCCTCCTCTCCCTGGACCCACCCCAAACCCGGAGCCCATGTTGCTCGAGCCGCACTCAATTATTTGCAATCCCAGGTCGAGGCCGGCCATGGTTGCCCTTTAACCATGACCTTCGCGGCGGTTCCCTCACTGCTCAAACAACCTGATATCGCCGAGCGCTGGTTGCCCCTGATCCATTCCGGGCGCTACGATCCCAGCAACCGACCCGTAACGGAGAAACAGGGCGCCACCATCGGCATGGCAATGACCGAGAAGCAGGGCGGATCGGACGTTCGAGCGAACTCAACCCGAGCCTATGCCGTCGACAAAAGCGGCCCCGGAGAGTGTTACCAACTGGTGGGGCATAAGTACTTTGTTTCGGCCCCCATGAGTGATGCTTTTTTAATGCTGGCCTATACCGACAAAGGCCTGGGCTGCTTTTTAGTACCTCGCTGGCTCGATGATGGTCGTAAAAATGCCCTGCAGATTCTGCGCTTAAAAGAGAAAAGCGGTAACGCCTCAAACGCCTCTTCCGAAGCCGAATTGCGAGGTGCCCAGGGTTGGCTGATTGGTGAAGAGGGAAGAGGCGTTGCCAATATTCTGGAGATGGTTGCCCTGACGCGATTCGACTGCATGATTGGTTCTGCTGCCGGTATGCGCCAGGCCAGCGTACAGGCACTGCATCATTGCCACCACCGCTCGGCATTCGGCAAGCTACTCGACCAACAACCCCTGATGCAAAATGTGCTGGCCGATCTGGCCATCGAAAGTGAAGCCGCCATGGTCATGGCCATGCGGATGGCGCGCGCACTGGACAGTAATACGGAACGTGACGCTTTGTTGATTCGTCTGGGTACTGCTGTCGGCAAATACTGGATCTGCAAACGCACCCCCGGGCACGCCTATGAAGCGATGGAATGCATTGGCGGTAGCGGCGTTATGGAAACCACGATTATGCCTCGCCTGTATCGGGAAGCACCGGTCAATGCCATCTGGGAAGGCAGTGGTAATGTGCAAGCCCTTGATATGCTGCGCACCTTGCACAAGGAACCCGAGGCTCTGGAAGTGCTTCGCGATGAGATTCTACAAGCGAAAGGCCTGCACGAAACCTTTGATCGTTTTATTGCACCGCTGGATAAACTGTTTAGTCGACCGGAAGAGCTTGAATACCGTGCCCGCCATATCATTGGTCAGTTGGCATTAGCCACCCAGGCCAGCTTATTACTGCGCGCCGATAACGAACTGGTTGCGGACGCCTTTTGTCGTTCTCGATTAGCAACGGAAGGCTGGCTGTATGGGAATTTGCCAAGCGGCATCAATTGCCAGGCGATCATCGAACGCGCTCGCCCTGTGTCATAGTCAATAAAAAAAGCACAGTGCCAACACACTGTGCTTTTTGCATTCAATCACCATTATGCAGGTAGAGCTTAAACAGCCTTTACACTGTTTTTTACTTGCGCTTGATTGGCTTTAAAGAGTACCTGCAATCTCTTTGGCCAATTGACCCAGAAGCATTTTTTCCGCCTCAACCAGCATTGCATAACCATCATCGCTCATCGCCTGGGTGGCAGACCAACGATGATCCTCTCGAACTCGCTCACCATCAATCACACGCACTATTTGCCAATAAGCGTCCAACACGGCTTCGCCCTGGTTATTACCGTGCAACTGATCGATATCCACCATCAAACGCGTTTGTTCGGCCCCGCTACCTTCGGTGCCGCTATGCACCATTTTACCTGAGCTTGCTGCCACCTCATTGGCCAGAAATTTCATCAAGCTATGACGCAAAGGTTCAGCCCAGCGATGATACTCAGCGATATAGATTTCACCGTTTTCAAGTTCCATAACCAACCGGTCCTGATTGATATAGGTCGCCACATCGACCGAGACCAAGACCACTTCGGCGTCAGACACCGTATCACCAGTAAGGGAAGTAGCGTCCGAGCGCAACAGGTAATGGCTGGTCGGTGTGGGCGATGAAAAACAGCCTGCCAACAGGGTGCAAACAACAGCTAGTAGAAAAATTCTCATTAGTTACGGGCCTCCGGAATCCGGTCTTCTTCCCTGGGTCTTGGCAACATAGTCGCGGTATCTTTCAACGAATCGGTCAACGCATCCATATTTTGCAAGGTTTTATGGAGCTCATACAGAGTGCTCTCCATATCCTTGTAAATAGGTGAATCGGGAGACACTCCCTCTAGCGTTGTTCGCAAAGAAACCAGGCTAGCCAGCAACTCTTTATAGGCTGGAGAGTCCGGTGAGATACCTTGCATAGCGACACGCAGGGCGCTCAGGGTTTGCGACAATTGCTCGGGTATTTCCTGAGTCTCTCTGGCCCGGAGCAAGTTATCCATCGACTGCATAGAGTTGCCGAGTTCGGTGATGGCGTCATTGGCTGATCTGACGGTCTGATCCAACGGCAATTGATCGAGCTTGTTCATAAACGAAGATACCGACATCATAACGCTATCCAGCCCAACCACAATCGTTGGTACTACGGGATAGTTCAGGAACGTTTCAGGTTCCACCGGTGCTTCAGCGTGGTAAAAATCGAGGGAAATATACTTACTACCGGTAATCAGATTACCCGACTGCAGAGTCCCCCTGAACCCATGCTCAATATTCTCCTGAATTTCGTCTTTGATAAAATCTATTGATTCAAGACTGTCTGCCATGCCAAACCGGCCGGGCTCAACATAAACCAGCACCGGGATAGGTGCCCCATGCCTACGATCATCCATATGAGCAAACTCATTAATCATAATACGTACCACCCTTCCCACCGAGACACCTCGATACTTCACCGGGGCATTTTCTTCCAGGCCGCTGATATCCTGATTGAAACGAAGCACAAAATAGGTGCCGTGTTCATAGGTCAGCTCTATCGACGCCTGCTGGGACTCGTACAACCAAAACTCATCGTTATTCTTAATGGGCAATCCTTTACCCAAGGCAGGTAGGCTTTGGAAAGCAATCCCCCCTGAAATGATGCTCTCAAGCGACCCGGTGCTAATACTAAAGCCCTCAGCAGAAGCGTTGATAGAAATGCCGCTAACATCCCAGAACCTCACCGAAGTGTTCACAAAGTTATGGTATGGCGCATCAATAAAGATACCGTATTTTATTTTACCGGTAACTTCATCCAGCTCTCGGGATTCGACCCTTCCGACCTGATAGCCCTGAAATAGTACCGGATTACCGACATCTATCGCCGCCTGAGAGGCATTCAGAACCAACCGGACCCCTGGAGCGCCGGCCCTGGTTTGCGGAGGAGTTTCCAACCCTATATAGGATCGCTTACCCGCTTTGCCCTGGCCCGGAGCAAGTTGTATGTAGGCGCCCGATAGAATAGTGCCCAGCCCCCGAATACCACCGGCACCAATCTGAACACGTTCGACCCAGAACCTGGAATCTTCCCGCAGCAACTCGGTGTACTGTTTATTCAACCGAACCCCCACTTCGACACCCGACAAATCTTCCTTGAGAGCAATGGACTCAACCTGCCCTACCTCTACATTGAGCAGTTTCAATTTGGTTTTTCCAGCAACCAGATCATCGGCATTGGAAAAACTGATCGTCACCTCAGGACCCTGGTTTAGATAGCTAAAAACAACCATCCCCGCTCCTAATACAGCTGCCAGGACCGGAACAATCCAGATAGCCGAAATCCCCTTTTTGGTGCTCACATCGGGTTTCATATTAGTCATCCGTATTTTCCATCTCATCCCATAGCAATCGTGGATCAAAGCTTTCTGCCGCCACCATAGTGATAATAACAACCGCCGCAAAAGCGGTCGCGGCAATACCTGGCTGGATACTGAGCAGCCCCCCAAGGCTCACCAGCGCCACCAGTATAGCGACGACAAACACATCCACCATCGACCATTTGCCAATAAACTCGGTAGCACGATACAAAACACTTTTGCTTTTCGTGCGCTTAACATTACCCTTATGGGCACACCAACATAGATAATACATAGCCATCAGTTTTCCAGATGGGATCATGACACTGGCGATAAATATAACAGCAGCGATCGGCGCCGAGCCCAGCTCTATCAAGAGAATAACACCACCCAAAATAGTACTCGGCAGCGCAGTACCCAGCTGATCCGTAATCATAATCGGAAAAATATTGGCGGGAATATAGAGCAGCGTAGCCGTCACCAGAAGTGCCAGGGTTCGTTGTAAGCTGTTGGGTTTTCGCAGATGCGTGGGGGAGCCACAACGCGGACAATCCTGTACATCTTGTGGCGCCAGCTTCAGGCAGATATGGCAGCATGCAAGCTGTTGGGAAGCGGCGCTGGTTCTTGTTCGCATCAGTTCTGACCTTCCATCAGGCGCTCAACCGCCGTCCAAAGCTGTAAACGGTCAAGGTTGGACAATGTCAGTGTGAAGGTAATAGAAAATGCTGCATAGGAAAAAAAGGACAAACCCAGCACCACGGTCGCCATTGCGGCAATCTTAACCAGACTGACAATGACACCGATGATAAACACATCCACCATGCACCAGCTGTGTACAGTAAAGATAATTCGAGCAATATCTGGCAACCAAGACACGCGCTGCTTCACCAACAGCGGCACACAGAGTAACAATACCAACAGCATCACCAACATGGGCAGCACGACAATAAACGCCCCGACCAGAAACGCCAGCTCAGGCATTCCATAGAGATAGAGCCCACGTACTGTGCCCGGCAAAGTGGTGACATTTTCCAGCCCGGATGATTTAAACGCCAGAAAAGGAAAGGCACAAGACATTGCCAGAAGAATCAACGAGGATAACGCATAAGCGACCACACGGCTCAGGCCATCGACCTTGCGTCTCGAGAGAAAGCCGCCACAGACCGGACAAGTAGCCTTTTCCCCATAAGCCAACTCAGACATATCAATCAGGCTGTCACAGGACAGGCAGGCAATATGGGTTTCTATTATATTTGCTTGATTCATTCCCCCCCCTGCTCCTTCCTATAGTAGCAAATAGAGGAAGGAAGTCGACCTTACCACATCTCACCTATCAATCCTGAAGCAAGACCCAACGGCCTTAAACCCGCGGACACAAAAAACGGCCCGAAGGCCGTTTTTTGATAAGTGCGATCACTCCCATTCGATGGTCGCCGGAGGCTTGCTGGAAACATCGTAGGCCACACGGGAAATACCCGAGATTTCGTTGATAATTCGATTGGAGACTTTCTCCAGCAGTTCATAGGGCAGATGCGCCCAACGCGCTGTCATAAAGTCGATAGTTTCGACCGCACGGAGTGACACAACGTATTCATACCGTCGACCATCACCCACCACGCCGACAGACTTAACGGGTAAGAATACGACAAACGCCTGACTGACTTTATGGTACCAGTCAGCATTATGCAGCTCTTCGATAAAAATCGCGTCAGCACTGCGCAGCAATTCGGCGTATTCTTTCTTCACCTCGCCAAGAATTCTCACCCCCAGACCAGGCCCCGGGAAAGGGTGGCGATACACCATATCGTAGGGCAAGCCAAGTTCAAGGCCCAGCTTGCGGACTTCGTCCTTGAACAACTCTCTCAGAGGCTCGACCAGATCCATTTTCATATCGTCTGGCAAACCACCAACATTGTGGTGAGATTTAATGACATGGGCCTTACCGGTTTTGGCGCCAGCGGATTCGATAACATCGGGATAAATAGTCCCTTGTGCCAAGAAGTGAACATCTTTCAACTTACTGGCTTCATCATCGAACACCTCGATAAAGGTATTGCCGATAATCTTGCGCTTCTGCTCGGGATCATTAACACCGTGCAGCTTACCCAGGAAAAGATCTTCCGCGTCAACACGAATCACTTTGACGCCCATATTTTCGGCAAACATGGCCATCACCTGGTCGCCTTCGTGCAAGCGCAACAAGCCGTTGTCGACAAAGACACAGGTCAGCTGATCACCGATGGCTTTGTGTAATAAAGCCGCAACTACCGAGGAATCGACACCGCCGGACAAACCCAACAAGACTTTATTATCACCGACCTGTTCACGAACCCGCTCGATAGCATCATCGACAATGTTGGAGGCTGTCCACAGAGCTTCACAACCTGCGATGTCACAAATAAAGCGCTGCAGGATACGTGCACCCTGTTTGGTATGGGTGACTTCAGGGTGGAACTGGACGCCGTAAAAATGTCGACTCTCATCTGCCATGCCGGCGATCGGGCAACTGTCAGTCGAAGCCATCACTTCAAATCCGGAAGGTATCTCAGATACTTTATCACCGTGACTCATCCAGACATCCAGAGACAGAACACCGGTGTCACTAACGTGATCTTCGATGCCTTTCAGCAAGCTGGCCTGACCTTCCACATTGACCTGGGCGTAACCAAACTCGCGCAAGTTAGAGCTTTGCACTTTGCCTCCCAACTGCTCGGCCATGGTCTGCATGCCATAGCAGATACCCAATACCGGTACCCCCAGCTCGAATACAACATCAGGACAGCGAGGGGTGTCATCCCCTGTAACCGACTCCGGGCCACCCGCCAGAATAACGGCACGGGGATTAAAGCTACGGATTTCATCCGCCTCCATGTCAAAGGCATGAAGCTCACAGTACACACCAATTTCTCGTACCCGACGAGCAATCAACTGTGAATACTGGGAACCAAAATCGAGAATTAGAATTCGTTGGGCATGAATATCGAGTGACATCGTGGATCTCTTAACAGTAGAGCCAAAAACTAAGGCGGAGAAAATCTCCGCCCATTTGATTTACCTATCGCGATTAACCGACGCGATAATTAGGTGCTTCCTTGGTGATGGTGACGTCATGCACATGACTCTCACTCATACCCGCCGAAGTCACTCGCACAAACTCAGGAATGGTCCTCATCTGCTCGACATCGGCACAGCCGGTATAGCCCATGGCAGCTCTCAACCCTCCCATCATCTGATGCACAATTGCCGCCATGGGGCCCTTGTAGGGAACACGCCCTTCGATGCCCTCGGGTACCAGTTTTTCAACGCCCTCTTTGGCATCCTGAAAGTAACGATCGCTGGAACCGGCACTCTGCGACATGGCGCCCATGGAGCCCATACCACGATACGATTTGTAGCTTCGACCCTGATACAGCTCAACCTCTCCGGGAGCCTCCTCGGTACCCGCCAGCATGCTGCCCATCATAACCGCGCTAGCACCCGCCACAACGGCCTTGGCGATATCACCGGAGAAGCGAATACCGCCGTCGGCGATCACGGGAATTTCACGCTCACGCATCGCTTCTGCAACATTGGCCACCGCCGAGATCTGAGGCACACCAATACCCGTCACGATACGAGTGGTGCAGATAGAGCCAGGACCAATACCGACTTTGACCGCATCCGCACCGGCGTCTGCCAGGGCAATAGCGGCCGCCGCTGTCGCAATATTGCCGCCGATCACCTGCACGCCAGGAAAGTTTTTCTTAACCCAGCGAACCCGCTCGATCACACCTCGAGAATGGCCATGGGCGGTATCGACTACAACCACGTCGACACCCGCTTCGGCCAACGCCTTAACACGGTCACCGGTTTCGGCTCCGGTTCCGACGGCAGCCGCCACACGCAAACGCCCGTGCTCGTCTTTACAGGCATTGGGGTATTCCTGAGCTTTCTTGATATCTTTCACGGTCATCATACCGACCAGCTTGAACTTGTCATTAACGACTAGCACTTTCTCGATACGGTGCTGGTGCAGCAGGGCACGAACGGTTTCTTGATCGGCACCTTCTTTAACCGTAACCAACTGTTCTTTCGGGGTCATGATACTGGCGACGGTTTTGCTCATATCTTCCACAAAACGCACATCACGACTGGTCACGATACCGACCAGCTCGCCACCTTCCATCACCGGCACACCAGAGAATTTGTGTTGACGAGTCACCTCTATCAGTTCCCGAACCTTGGCACTGGACTCAATCGTCACCGGATCTTTGACCACACCGCTTTCATATTTTTTTACCGCGCGTACTTCACGGGCCTGCTCTTCGATGGTCATATTCTTATGAATAACACCGATACCGCCCTCCTGAGCCATGGCAATGGCGAGTCGGGATCCGGTAACCGTATCCATGGCAGAAGAGAGAACGGGAATATTCAGGGTGATATCACGAGTCAATTTAGACTGTAGTGATACTTCTTTGGGTAACACTTCCGAATAACCGGGTAATAACAAAACATCATCAAAAGTCAGTGCTTCTTGAGCAATACGCAGCATAGCAAGTCCCGAAACCGTGGTGAGAAGGTGGGCGAAATAAAATTTTCCCATTATAACTGCTGACCCAAAGGCTAACAATATAGGTATTTCTACATAGACGCCGATTGTGCTCAGGGGGTCGATCCCTCTTCTCCCCCGTTAACACGACATTTCCAGTCAATTAAAGCCCGCCATAGGCAAGCCGTAACCACTCGGGTAAGATGCCTGCCATGCCAATCTCCACCCCCACCCCTGCACGACTCAGCGTCAGCGATCTCAATCGGAATGTAAGACGCTTGCTGGAAGTCAGTTTCGGCTCTGTCTGGGTCGAGGGTGAAATATCCAATCTGGCCAGGCCCAGCTCAGGCCACTGGTACTTCACCCTGAAAGACAGTCAGGCGCAAATTCGCTGCGCGATGTTCCGCAATCGCAACCAAGCACTCCGGTTCACCCCCCAGGAAGGCATGCAGCTGGCCCTGCGCGGGAAAGTCAGCCTTTACGAGGGACGCGGTGACTTCCAGTTAATCGTTGATCATATGGAGCAAGCTGGCGCCGGCGCGCTGCAACAGGCGTTTGAGCAACTGAAACAGCAGTTGGCAGCCGAAGGACTGTTTGATGAGCAATACAAACAGCCGCTGCCAGATTTGCCGAGCCATATCGCCGTTATCACGTCACCTACCGGTGCTGCGATTCGGGACATACTCAGCGTACTCAAACGTCGGTTCCCCGGCATTAGGGTTAGCGTTCTGCCTGTTGCGGTGCAAGGCAACGAAGCGGCACCGCAAATTGTCCGCGCCCTGACCCAGGCCCAGCAGCTCCCCTTCGACCTGATCATTCTTGGACGGGGCGGTGGCTCGCTGGAGGATCTGTGGCCATTTAACGAAGAAAGCGTGGCACGGGCCATTTTTGCATGCTCGCTGCCCGTGATCAGCGCGGTCGGTCACGAAGTGGACTACACCATCAGTGACCTGGTGGCCGATCAACGGGCTGCAACGCCTTCGGCCGCCGCCGAGCTGATCAGCCCCGATCGTACTGAATTACTATCTCTGGTAGGGGGTTATCAACAGCTGCTGACCGACGCCATGCGCCGCAAGCTGATCAGCTGCAGTCGCGAAATGAGTCTGACTGCCAAGCGCTTGCGCCACCCTGGCAGGCGCTTGCAGGAGCAGAGCCAGCGCCTTGATGAGATCGATTTAAGATTGGGTCGATCGATCCAGCGTCGCCTGCAACAATCAGCCATGCTTCATCAACACCTGCACCAACGCTTGCAACATCAACAGCCCGGAGAGCAGATTATGCGCCAGCAGGGTTACTGCCAGGGGTTACAGGAGCGACTGTCACGAGCCCTGGAGCAACAGATGCAACACCAACAAGCGGCTTTGGGCGCCTTGGCCGGGCAACTGGAAGCCCTGTCACCGCTGGCAACACTGTCACGGGGATATTCAATTACCCGCACTACCGATGATCACAGAGTGATCCATAGCAGTAGCGAATTAACAGTCGGTGAACAAATAGAGAGCAAACTGGCCAGTGGACGTTTGATTAGCCAGGTATTGGAAACCCATGATAACTAACCGGGTTTCTCGCACCTAACGGCTTCCGGCCTGATGCAGCCAGCTGACAACCGGCCTCGGCTGCCAGCAATCCTAATGACGACCACTATTTTTTCTTGCGCTTCTTCTCTGCCTTTTTGATGTGCTGTACCAGGCGCTTCTTCTTGGCAATTTGGCGCTGATTCAGCTTGTTTTTCTTACCAGAAAAAGGATTATCTCCGGTGCGGAATTCAAATCGGATGGGCGTACCCACCAATTTCAATACGCGCCGGAAAGTATTCTCCAGATAACGCCGATAGGAGTTGGGGACCGCTTCGGTCTGGTTGCCGTGAATCACAATGATCGGTGGATTGGTGCCCCCCATATGGGCATAGCGCAGTTTGATTCTGTGCCCCCTGACCAAAGGAGGCTGGTGATCCGAGATGGCATCCTCAAGCAACTGAGTCAGGCGACTGGCACTCCAGCGCTGCATCGCACACTCGTAGGCTTCCTCGATCGATTCGTACAGATGCCCAACCCCGGTACCGTGTAATGCAGAAATAAAGTGAATACGGGCAAAATCGGCAAACACCAGGCGACGCTCAAGCGCTTCCTTGATTTCCCGTTTCTCATCCTGGCTCATGCCATCCCATTTGTTGAACGCAATCACCAGGGCTCGGCCAGTCTCGATAATAAAACCCAACAGGTGCAAATCCTGATCAACCAGACCTTCTCGTGCGTCCAACACCAACACCACAACATTGGCATCCTGAATCGCTTGCAAGGTTTTAATCACCGAAAACTTTTCGACCGATTCGTTGATACGCCCTCGTTTACGCACCCCCGCCGTATCGATCAGGGTGTAGGGTTTATCGTGCCGGGTATAGGGAATATAAATACTGTCTCGCGTGGTACCCGCATGGTCATACACCACTACCCGATCTTCGCCCAGCAAACGGTTCACCAGAGTCGATTTGCCCACATTGGGACGACCGACCACCCCGATTTTAATCCCCCCTTCAGCCTCCTCAGCTTCGCTTTCCTCTTCCGGCAGTGGAAAGCTGGCCAGCAGATGATCAACCATCTGGCGTACGCCTCGGCCATGGGCGGCTGCGATCATGTAGGGCTGCTCCATACCCAGAGCGTAAAAATCGCTGGCGGCACTATCGGGATCAACCGTATCGATTTTATTGACAACCAAATAGCTCTTTTTCTGGCGGGTACGCAGATGCTGGGCAATCATATCTTCGGCCGCCGTTCGACCTTCGCGACCGTCGACCATAAACAGCACCACATCGGCCTCCTCGATAGCCAGCAGGGACTGCTCCGCCATCACGGTATCGATGCCTGCTTCATCGCCACTGATACCACCGGTATCGATAACGATAAAGGGTCGCTCCCCCATCTTGCCTTCACCATATTTGCGGTCGCGGGTCAGACCCGAAAAGTCTGCCACCAAGGCATCTCTGGAACGAGTCAATCGGTTGAATAGTGTCGACTTACCAACATTGGGGCGCCCTACAAGGGCGATAACCGGTACCATAAATCTATCCTGTACTCATGCGTGTTACCTGGTGCACACGCCTCTTTGCGCCTCACGGCGTTAACGATTCTATATAGCACAAACGGCCACCCGCGCAGGCGGGCAGCCGTTTTCAAACCCAGCCATTGTGCAACTACCTGACTTTGATAGCCACCAGTTTGCCGCTATTACCATAAACAAACAGCACGTTGCCCGAAGACTTCATATGACCACGAATACCGTCGCTGTCTATCCGGGTTCGAGCAGCAAAGCTACCATCGACCTGGGACACGAAATGAACATAACCTTCAAAATCAGCGACTGCGACATAGCTACTGACAACGGCAGGGGTTCCCAACTGACGGTGCTTAAGCTCTTTTTGTTGCCAGATAATCGCATTGGAACTTTTATCCAGAGCCGAAAGGTAGCCGGTATCATCGGTCATGTATAAGTAACCAAAGCCACTGGACAGACTCTCATAACTGGATGCCTTGCGTTGCCAAATCAACTCACCACGCTGAGCATCGATAGCACTCACATTGCCCTGATAGCTGACCACATACAGAGTACCGTCCAGCACCAGAGGGGAACCATCAATATCAATAATGCGCTCAATTTCGGTACGACCCTGAGGTTCAGCAACAGCCAGCTCCCACCGCTGAACACCGTTGCGCGCCAATAAAGCAACTAACTCGCCCGTACCAAAACCGACATAGACCATATCGCCTTCGATTACCGGGTCACTGGCGCCTCTCAGGCTCAAGACCGGTTGAGAGTTTTCAAAAATCCAGCGCCGTTCTCCGCTCAGATTATCAAGCCCAACCACCTTTTCATCGATGGTGCGTACAACCACCACATCACCGTCACTGTCTGCGACAGAGAGTACCTCACTGGTCACCTGACGACGCCAGAGCTCCTTGCCTTCAGCGGCATCCAGAGCGACTACCAGGCCACTTTGCGTACCAACAACCACGAGCCCGAAACCGGCATAAACACCACTGCTGACCGGCAAATCCAGATCGGTACTCCATTGGCGCTTACCGGTTTCCTGATCCAGGGCTTCAACCTGGCCGTCGGCATCACTGGCATACACCAGGCCGCGATACAAAGCGGGTTGCAAACGAACGTACTCGCCTTCAGTACCACCGCCAACACTGGTGCTCCACAGGGTCTCCAGCTCAGCGGTTTCATCAAAGCTGATCAGGGGCGTAGCTTCAACAGGCTCCTCTTTGCTGTCGTTACTGCCACAGCCGGCAAGCAAAGCCAGCAACACGAAAAAGCCCATCCTGGGCCATTTATAACGACTCACTTAGGCACCTTCCTGGGCAACAGCCAGATCATCCAGTTTTAACTGCACTACCGGCCGATTTTGGCCATTGGCTCGGGCTGTATCAAGCGCGGTTTGATAGGCAGCGCGAGCCGCATCAAGGCGATCCAATGCAACATACAGGTCGCCTTTAACCTCTTCGTATGAAGCGACAAAACTTCCCTGGTCAGCAGTTTCAATCAGGGCAAGCGCTTGCTCCGCACTCTCTTTGGTACCCTCATAGGTGACACGAGCCAGGCGCAAGCGAATAATAGCTTCCAGGCGGCTATCGAGCTTCTGCTCCAACGCCCAGCCAAGCTCGGCACGAGCCAAAGGCAGATCACCTTGCTCTACCGCCTGACGCGCCTTCAATAAGGCGGCCATAACCGCATACCCCGAACCGGCATGGTCCTGTTTCAGGGTATCGGTTAAATGGGATAATGTGCTGCGCTGCTCTTCATTCAAGGGTTCAGGATTGCTGACGCTTAACGCGGCCAACTCCTGATACAGGGCAGAGGCTTCAGCTGCGCTCTGCTGCTGGCTTTTCTGCCATGCCTGATAGCCGAACACACCCGCCAGCGCCAGGGATCCCCCCAAAATGATCGCTGTACCATTGGCTTTCCACCATGACTTAATCGCCGCTATCTGCTCTTCTTCAGTACGATCCACTATCGGCTCCTGTAACTCGCGCCTAATTCACACCCGGCTTAGGCCAGGTGCTGGTTTAATAAATTCCGGGTTTCTTCAAGGTTGAGCGTTTGTTGAGGCTCATCCCTGGTCTGGTATTTAACGCCCACACGGCGGTTCTTTACTTCATCCTCACCAACGATCAAGGCAATGGATGCTCCGCTGCGCACCACCTTTTTCATCTGGCTTTTGAAGCTGCCGCCGCCGCAATTGACGACCAGCCGCAGAGAAGGTACCCCATGCCGTAGCTGCTCGGCAAGACTCAGAGCGTAACTGCTGCACTGATCACCTAATACCAGCAGGTAGGCATCGACCTGATTGTGAACCTGGGCAGGTATAAGCTCGAGGCTTTCGAGCATGAGTACCAGGCGCTCGACGCCCATAGCAAAGCCGACCGCCGGCACCGATTTACCTCCGAGCTGTTCGACCAGCCCATCGTAACGCCCTCCAGCGCACACAGTGCCCTGCGCCCCTAACTGATCAGTGACCCATTCGAAGACAGTTTTGCCGTAATAATCGAGCCCACGAACCAGACGAGGATTCACCTCATAGGCAATGCCGGCCTCATCGAGCATAGCTCTCAGCTTGGCAAAATGCTCCCGGGATTCGTCGTCCAGGTAATCACTTAATACCGGAGCATCCTTGAGCAATTGCTGCGTTGTTTCATTTTTGGAATCAAGAATTCGAAGCGGATTACTCTCCAGGCGTCGCACGCTGTCTTCATCCAGAGAATCCTTATGGCCGAGCAAATATTCGACCAGGGCTTCCCTATAGCGCTTGCGATCAGCAGCCGTACCCAGTGAATTCAATTCAAGACGGACATGATCGAGAATACCGAGCTCACGCCATAAGCGAGCGGTCATCATAATTAATTCGGCATCAATATCGGGACCGTCCATACCAAAGGTCTCGACGCCAATCTGGTAAAACTGGCGATAGCGGCCTTTTTGTGGGCGCTCATGACGAAACATCGGCCCGTAATACCAGAGCCGCTGCACCTGATTCTGCAACAAAGAATGCTGCTGAGCGGCACGAACACAGCCGGCGGTTCCCTCTGGCCGCAACGTCAGGCTATCGCCATTACGATCGTCAAAGGTGTACATCTCCTTCTCGACGATGTCGGTGACTTCTCCGATCGAGCGCTTGAACAGCTCGGTGGACTCCACCACGGGCATACGAATTTCGCTGTAACCTGTGCTCGCCAGTACGTTACGCACCTTGTCTTCAAAATAGTGCCAGACTGCCGTCTGCTCGGGCAGTAAGTCGTTCATTCCTCGAATGGCTTGCAGCTGTTTCGCCACATCAAACCCCACAGTAAATAAATATTAGTTAAAGAGGGCTTATATCAGCCCTTGACGATAGTCGCGGCCAATTGTTGCTCTTTTTGTTTAACTTTCTCGCGAATGGTCCGCTCCAAATCATCGACCAACGTTTCATTCTTCAATTTGTAATCCGGGTTACCCGATACATAAACCAGGTTATTCGGACTCCCTCCCGCCAAGCCGACGTCTACTTCACGAGCTTCCCCCGGACCATTAACAACACAACCTATAACGGCAACATCAAGAGGAACTCTCACATCCTCGAGCCTGGCCTCGAGTTCATTCATGGTCTTGACCACATCAAAATTCTGTCGAGAACAGCTGGGGCAGGCGATAAAATTGATACCACGAGAACGAAGCTTCAGGCTTTTCAGGATATCAAAACCGACCTTCACCTCTTCAACCGGATCCGCAGCAAGAGAAACCCTGAGCGTGTCGCCAATACCATCCATCAGCAACATACCCAAGCCAACGGCTGACTTTACAGTGCCAGATCGCAAGCCTCCGGCTTCTGTGATACCAAGATGCAATGGCTGCTCAATCTGGTCAGCCAACTGTCGGTAAGCGGCGACGGTCATGAACACATCGGACGCCTTCAGACTGACTTTAAAGTCGGGGTAATCGAGCCGGTCCAGTATATCGATATGTCGCAGAGCGGACTCCACCATCGCTGCCGGTGTTGGTTCTCCGTACTTTTTCTGCAGATCTTTTTCCAGGGAGCCGGCGTTAACCCCTATCCGTATAGGGATACCCTTGTCTCTCGCGGTTTCGACCACGGCTCGAACGCGATCTTCCCGGCCAATATTACCTGGATTAATGCGTAAACAGTCGACACCGTATTCCGCTACTTTCAGGGCGATTTGGTAGTCAAAGTGAATATCCGCAATCAGGGGCAACGCAACGCTCTGTCGAATTTTCCCGAAAGCTTCAGCCGCCTCCATTGAAGGCACTGACACTCGAACGATATCTGCGCCAGCCTCTTCAAGCTGACGAACCTGAGCAACCGTTGCTTCTACATCGCATGTTTCGGTATTGGTCATGCTCTGCACCGAAATAGGTGCATCACCACCCACAGGAACTTTACCGACAAAGATTTTGCGCGATTTCCGGCGCTTTATGGGGGATTCACTGTGCATAAAAACTACTCGTTACCAAGCGTCAGGTTGGCAATTTTTCCACGGGTATGACGGGCAAGCACAACCGGCTCACCATTAAATTCAAAACGATCAATCGCTCCGACATCACCTAACAACACTTTTACCGGTTCAGAGATCAGGACCGACACCGGAGTTTGAGAAGTGCGTAGGGAGGCCACCAGTACGCTACCGCTTTCACCTCGAACCTCAACCCAACACTCGCGATTAAAATCGATTTGAAGCAACTGCCCGGTGACGGTATCAGAAACCGCCTCCGACTCGGAAATTGCAACGGCTTCGGTCACTGCATCAGGTTCAGTAACCGACTCAATAACTGGCTGCTGGGACGTTACTGGGGACTGGGCAGACTCCACCGGTATATCTTCAATCGGGGCAAGGGTTACTTGCTCAGCCTCAACAACAGCTGATGCAGTCAATTCGATTTCCTGCGGCACCGCTGCAGGTTGGATTGGCGACACAGGTTCGGCAGATTCGTCGATTACTGCTTCGCTGTTTGATTCAGCAGCCTCTGTTGATGTGGGTTCGACCACCTCCAACTCAGCAATGTCAGATGCTTCCGTCACGGCCGTTTCTGCCACTTCGGACTGACGACTTTGCCACCAGAACAAAGATCCACCGATCATAGTCAACAAAACCAGATAGGAGACCCAACGGAACACCGGAGAAGTGGGTGGTTTTATAAGCGGCATGGGTGCGGTAGCACTATTGTAGCTAGGTGCCTGTTCACCCACGAACTGATCAAACTGCGTGATCACCAGATCTGGATCCAATTCGACCAGCTGTGCGTAACTGCGGATATAACCGCGTGTAAAGGTCAGCCCAGGCAGACGATCATACGCACAGCTTTCCAATGCACGAACATAATCGACGGTAATCTTCAAACGATCCGCCACTTCCTGTGCGTCCATTCCTGCACGCTGTCGCGCCTCGATTAGCTGATCACCAGGCGATGGAGAGAGTGGCTCGACAGGATTATCGGCCGATTCTTGCGGTACAGCGGATTCCTGTTGCGAGTCAGTCATTCCTTACTCATCTCCTCGTATTGTTTCAACTCGTCTGAACCGGGGTAGAAACGGTTCAGCTGTAACGCGTAACTGGCTTCCCGATCCTTATCTGAGAAGGCTCGGGCGATACGAATACCCAATAACAGCGACCTTGAATTTTGTGAAGAATACTCAAGAAATCGTTCAAAGCTACCTAAAGCCTCATTGTAACGATTCTGCTTATAGTAGATGTCCGCCAACTCCAAACTGGCCAATGGCAAGCCACGCTCAAGGCGCAGGGCTCGAAGAAAATGTTCTTCGGCCTTTTCCACATTGCCGAGTTCCAGTTCGCAAAGACCTAACACCTGATAACTCACGCTGCGGCCGGTATAGCGGATATTTCGTGCCGGCACTTGCAACTGAACAATAGCGTCCTCGTACCGCTTTTGCCGATAGAGAAAGGAGCCGTAGTTATGGCGAATGTCCGGTGCACTGGAATCAAAGGAGATAGCACGCTTATAGTTATAATCAGCCTTATCGGCGTCACCTTCAATCTGGTAAACGATCGCCAATACGGCGTAGGCTTCGGCAGAACGGCTGTCAATTTCCAACGCGCGAGTCAAGGGCTCAATGGCGCGTACGGTCAAGTCTTCCTGAATATAAGCTTTGGCTAAACGAATATTATCCGCCAGCTCCTTCTGAGGGTCGGCCTCCCGATTGGTCCGTGCACCAAACTCCTCCGTCACACATCCAGTTACCATTAACGACATAACTAGTGCCGCCAGACAATATTTCATTCGTAAACTCCCCTGCTTACGCGTCTTGTCTCATTTTATATCGATCTGACTGCAATCTGGTTGTCAGGTTCCACTCGCTTTTGCTGATAACGGGCACTACGCCGGGTTCTATCTTGTACCTCGCCTGCCAATTGTCCACAGGCCGCCTCTATATCGTCCCCACGCGTTCGGCGAATAGTGGTGTTATAACCCGACTCCTGCAACTGCCGCTGAAAGCGGTGCAACGCATTATTGCTTGGACGTTTATAGTCCGACAAAGAGAATGGATTAAACGGTATCAGGTTTATCTTGCAAGGCACATCACGCAACAGCTCAATTAATTCAGCCGCATGCTGGGGCTGATCGTTGACGCCATGAATCAATGTATATTCGATGGTTATACTGCGACTCTTATCGCTTAGCCCCTGAATATAACCGGTACAGGCTGGCAGCAAGACTTCGAGCGGATATTTTTTATTCAAAGGTACCAGTTGATCCCGCAACGCATTGTTAGGCGCGTGCAAAGATAACGCCAGAGAAACATCGGTAACTTGCCCCAACTTTTGCAATGCTGGTACAACACCCGAGGTACTCAGAGTAACTCGGCGCTTGGAGATACCATACCCCAGATCGTCCATCATTAGGTTCATGGCATCAACGACATTATCGAAATTCAATAAAGGCTCGCCCATCCCCATCATGACAACATTGGTGATAGAACGGCCAATTTTGGCGGGTTGATTATTCAAGGAACGTGCGGCAATCCATACCTGCCCAATAACTTCGGCTGCCGAGAGATCTGAATCGAACCCCTGCTTGCCGGTTGAGCAAAAACTGCAATCGAGCGCACAGCCCGCCTGGGAAGAGATGCACAGTGTTCCGCGCCCCTCCTCCGGAATAAACACGGTTTCCACACAGCTACCGCTGGTGACCCGTACCACCCATTTACGGGTGCCATCTTTGGAAATATTTTCCGATACAATCTCAGGTGCTCGAATTTCAGCAACCTGACTCAGCTTTTCCCGCAGGGCTTTGCCGAGATTTGTCATCTGTTCGAAATCACCAACACGATTGTGGTGAATCCACTTCAACACCTGCTCGGCACGGAATTTCTTTTCACCAATCGAAAGAAAAAACGCTTCCATTTTCTCCCGGGTTAATCCTAGAAGATTGGTTTTTTGCAGCGTTTCAGACATGGATATCACCACTATCGTGTTATAGCCAGCTATCGCTTAGCGAGTGCGCGGGCAAACTTCTTCATCTTTGAAGAAGTAAGAAATTTCACGAGCAGCCGACTCTGGAGAATCAGAACCGTGCACCGCGTTTTCATCGATAGACTCGGCAAAATCGGCACGAATAGTACCTTCTGCGGCCTCTTTAGGGTTAGTCGCACCCATCAGGTCACGGTGAGCAGCTACCGCATTCTCACCTTCCAGAACAGACACTACGACAGGGCCAGAGGTCATAAAAGCAACCAGATCGGCAAAGAAAGGACGCTCTTTGTGCTCAGCGTAGAAACCTTCGGCCAGTTCCTGGGACAGGTGTAACATTTTGGCACCAACCACTTTCAAACCGTTGGTTTCGAAACGGCTGTAGATTTTACCAATAACGTTCTTGGCAACGGCATCGGGTTTGATGATAGAAAGGGTACGTTCAACGGCCATGAATCGGGCTCCATAAAAGAAATAAGTGAATTAAAAGCAGAAAAGCCAAACCCGCAATTATACGCAGTTTTGGCCAAAATGAATACGTTCAAGCAATAAGGGGTTTCCGAAGCGCTCACCCAAACAAACCGGGTTAAGCGCCGCAACCGTCAATCGGCCTCATCAATCCAGGCGGCCTGGATGGCCTCCAGAACCTTCTCCCCACAATGATCCGGGTCATCATCAAAGCCATCCAGGGCGACCACCCAGCTGCGCAAATCGACAAAATTGACATAGCGGGGATCCACATCCGGCTTGCTATCGGCTAATTCGATCGCGATATCCAGCACATCAGTCCATTTCATACACACGTCCTCAGTGATTCTCGGAAACCTGGTTGATCGTGTACTTGGGAATCTCGACCACCAGATCCTGATCACCAACTACCGCCTGACAGCTTAAGCGCGATTCTGGCTCCAACCCCCAAGCTTTATCGAGCATATCTTCTTCCAGCTCATCGGCCTCCTCCAGTGAGTCAAAGCCCTCCCTGACGACCACATGGCACGTGGTGCAGGCACAGGATTTTTCGCACGCATGCTCAATCTCGACACCCTGGGCCAGAGCGGCATCACACAGAGTTACTCCGGGTTCCACCTCAACTACCATGCCATCAGGGCAAAGCTCATCATGGGGGAGAAAAATTACCTGGGTCATCAACTAGCCCTCAACCTCATCAATAGAATGCCCTGCCAGCGCCTTACGGATACCGGTATCCATGCGCCGCTGGGCAAAATCGCCACTCGCTTCGGAGAGACGCTCAATTTGCAGCTCAATTGCCCGGCGATCGTTACCCTCTCGCAACTTGTGCAACGAGACCATCTCGGCTTCGAGGCGCGAAAGCTCGTCAGCGGCTAACAAGTCAGAATCCACCGCCAAGGCACTTACCAGCGCCTCCAGCAGTCGGTCCGCCTCGACTTGCTGTTCCGCCAACATACGTGCATCACGATCTGCTTCGGCATGACTGTAGGAGGCCTCCAACATACCAGCAATTTCAGTATCGGAGAGGCCGTAAGAAGGCTTAACTTGCACGCTAGCCTCTACACCACTGGTGAGCTCGGTTGCACTCACATTTAGCAAACCGTCGGCATCCACCTGAAAGGTAACTCGAATACGCGCAGCACCGGCCGCCATTGGCGGAATACCTTGCAGAACAAAACGGGCAAGCGAGCGGTTATCCGCAATCAGTTCGCGCTCCCCCTGGAGCACATGGATCGCCATGGCCGTCTGACCATCCTTAAACGTTGTAAACTCTTGCGCCCGCGCTACCGGAATCGTGGTGTTTCTATGCACCACCTTTTCCATAAGGCCACCCATGGTTTCCAAGCCAAGCGAGAGCGGAATCACATCCAGCAACAGCATTTCGTCGGTCGACTTGTTACCAGCCAGAACATCCGCCTGACGTGCAGCACCGATGGCCACAACCCGGTCCGGGTCGATATCAATCAATGGCTCTCGACCCAGCCATTCGGCAACTCGAGTTCGCACACGAGGAACTCGTGTAGAACCACCCACCATAACAATATTGCGCACCTCATCCGCATCTACGCGAGCATCCCGAAGGGCTCGCTTGCAGGAGCGAATGGTTCGGTCAAGCAGCGGATCCAGCAACGCATCCAACTGAGCTCGGCTCAACTGTCCACGCCATCCATCCACCGCGACAGCTACCTCGGAGTGATCGCTTAAGGCCTCCTTGGCACGGCAAGCCTCAATCAGAACCCGACGCTGGGTCGAGGCGTTCAGGGAAGCCTCTTCAATGCCAGCTTGCTGCAACAACCATGTAGCAATGGCATGATCAAAATCATCTCCACCAAGAGCAGAATCACCCCCGGTAGCCAACACCTCAAAGACACCCTTGGTCAAACGCAAAATCGATATATCGAAGGTTCCACCACCCAGGTCATAGATGGCGACGACACCCTCTTCCTCGCTATCAAGGCCGTAGGCAACAGCCGCGGCCGTTGGCTCGTTGAGCAAGCGCAAGACATTGAGGCCTGCCAACTGAGCCGCATCTTTAGTGGCCTGGCGTTGCGCCTCATCAAAATAGGCTGGCACGGTAATCACCGCCCCTGCCAGATCGCCACCCAAAGCTTGCCGACCACGCTCGGCAAGCACTTTTAGAATATCCGCCGACACCTCTACCGGGCTGCGCTCCCCCTGCCGGGTACGAATAAAAGGCATTCCTTCACCGGCAGAAAACTCATAAGGCAAGACGCCACCCAGCGTACGAACATCATCGAGACCACGCCCCATTAACCGCTTGACGGAAATAATGGTGTTATGAGGGTCACTAGCCGCCAATTCACGCGCTTTGTCGCCAACCAAAACCGCCTCTGCGGAATAATGAACCACCGAAGGCAACAGATGTGAGCCACCTTTACAGGGCAAGGTATCAGCCACGCCACTGCGCACTGTAGCCACCAGCGAATTGGTTGTGCCCAGATCAATACCGATCGCCAGCTTATGCTGGTGAGGCTGGGAGCTTTCGCCTGGTTCAGAAATCTGTAGTAACGCCATGCTCTACCCGAAATTATTAATCGTCTAACAGCTCGTCTTCTAATTGATCCAGCTGCGCCTGCAACTTATCCACAAATTGCATCTTCATCACCAGCTCTTCGGCTGCCAGAAGGTCTTCTGCGCTCCCGATCCAGCGTTCGGAAAAATCGTTTTGGAACTGCTTCATCTGCCTATCTACTTCTTTGCGCAGTCCATCCAAAGCCGGCTCTGATCGACTCTCTCTCACCTCGTCCACCGCTTCTCGCCACTCCAGCTGCTGCATCAAAAAGCCAGCATCCATTACCGTATTATTTTCCAGGCGGGGCTCTACCCCCCGCGACTGCAACAGGTAAATTGCTCGAGGTACCGGTGATTTTAAGGTTTGATAGGCGTCATTGACATGCGCCGCGTATTGCACCGAGAGACGCCGCTGATGCTCATCGGCGGCCGCATGGCGATCAGGATGCACCACCTGCTGCATTTCTCTGAAACGGGCCGACAACGCTTGTTGATCTACCTGATAACTACAAGGCAACCCAAACAGCTCAAAAAAGTCTTCCTGCATCAATAGTTCTCGCTCAGCGACTCTTAAACACTGAAGCTCTCACCACAGCCGCACTCACTGGCCGCCCGCGGATTATTGAATTTGAATCCTTCGTTGAGGCCCTCCTTGACGAAGTCAAGCTCAGTGCCATCGATATAGACAAGACTCTTCGGATCTACCACAACGTTTACACCATGACACTCGAACACAGTATCCTCGGTCAGGGCATCATCAACAAATTCCAGGATGTAGCCCATACCGGAACAACCAGTGGTTTTGACACCGACCCGAACCCCGAAACCCTTGCCACGATTATCAAGAAACCGGGACACGTGATCGGCGGCGGCTTCGGTCATTGTTACTGCCATAGTCTTGCCCTTTCTATTACCCGAATCTACTGTCAGGAAACGTCTTTCTTTTCACGATAATCTTTTACCGCGGCCTTGATAGCATCCTCCGCCAACACGGAGCAATGAATCTTGACCGGAGGCAACGCCAGCTCTTCGGCGATAGCCGTGTTCTTGATTTGCTCAGCCTCATCCACAGTTTTGCCCTTCATCCACTCGGTAACCAGTGAGCTGGAAGCGATTGCAGAGCCGCAACCGTAGGTTTTAAAGCGAGCATCTTCGATGATACCTTGCGGGTCAACCTTAATTTGGAGACGCATCACGTCTCCGCAGGCAGGCGCACCCACCATACCAGTGCCCACATCCGGGTCTTCAGCATCCAACTTGCCAACGTTACGGGGGTTTTCGTAATGGTCCAGCACCTTGTCACTGTAAGCCATGGTTAACTCCTCAATTATCTATTTTGTCAGGCTACGCGCCCGACCCAAGCCAGGCACGACAAGAGCAACACTTAATGTGCAGCCCACTCAACGGTATTCAGATCTACGCCATCTTTATACATGTCCCACAGAGGGGAAAGTTCACGCAGTTTGGTAACAGCATCCCTTACCTTATCGGCGGCAAAATCCACCTCTTCCTCGGTCGTAAAGCGGCCAAAGCTAAAGCGCAGGGAACTGTGAGCCAATTCATCATTCAAGCCCAGCGCTCGCAACACATAAGAAGGCTCAAGGCTGGCTGAAGTACAGGCCGAACCGGAAGACACGGCCAGATCTTTCAGCGACATTATCAGGGACTCACCCTCAACAAAGTTGAAGCTGACATTGAGGTTGCCCTGATAGCGTTGGTCGCCATCGCCGTTCAGGTAAACCTCTTCCATATCCGAAATCTGATTCCAGAAACGGTCACGAAGCTCTTTTACATGCTGAGCATCTTTCGCCATATCCTCCCCGGCAATACGGAACGCTTCTCCCATACCCACAATCTGGTGGGTCGGTAAGGTACCTGAACGCATTCCGCGCTCATGGCCGCCACCGTGCTGCTGTGCTTCTATGCGAACACGAGGCTTACGTCGCACGAACAAAGCGCCAATACCCTTAGGACCATAGATCTTGTGCGCAGAGAAAGAGGCGAGATCGACCTTCATTTCTTCCATATCGAGAGGAATCTTACCGGCACTTTGCGCCGCATCGACGTGAAACAACACCTTGCGAGCACGGGTAATATCACCAATAGCTGCGATGTCGTTGATCACTCCAATCTCGTTATTCACATGCATCAGGGAGACAAGAATCGTGTCGTCACGCAAGGCATCTGAAACGGCCTGAGGCTGAATAATGCCGCTAGCATCCGGCTCAAGGTACGTGATATCAAAACCTTCACGCTCGAGCTGGCGACAGGTATCCAATACCGCCTTATGCTCGATTTTGGAGGTAATAATGTGTTTACCCTTCTTTTGATAGAAATGGGCAACACCTTTAATAGCCAGGTTATCGGATTCAGTAGCACCGGAGGTCCAGACAATCTCACGGGGATCCGCTTTAATAAGATCAGCAACCTGCCGACGCGCCGTTTCGACCGCCTCTTCCGCTTTCCAGCCAAACAAATGAGATCGAGAGGCAGGATTACCAAAGTTTCCATCAGGGGTCAGGCAATCAACCATTTTCCGGGCAACCCGAGGATCAACTGGGGTGGTCGCAGAATAATCAAAGTAAATCGGCAATTTCATTGGCGTACATCTCCAATACTGTGTCTGTTCTGCTCAGCGCTAGATAAGCGATGAGGCTTCAATCCGTGCATGAATAAGTCTGTCGTCGGCGCCTTCCTGGCGCGCGGCAATAGTCCGTACTTCACTGCGCTGAACCAGGTCGGCGAGTGAAATTCCGCATAAAAAATTGTGTATTTGGGTACTGAGGTCACACCACAAATGATGGGTAAGGCATACATCGCCCTGCTGACAGCCACCTTCGCCATTGCAACGCGTAGCGCTGACGGATTCATTGACTGCATCTATGACCTGAGCAACATCAATGGTATCCCCTTCGCGACTTAGTCGATATCCGCCACCCGGGCCCCGCACACTGCTCACGAGTTCGTGCTTGCGCAACTTGGCAAACAGCTGTTCCAGATAAGAGAGGGAAATACCCTGCCGCTGGGATATATCGGCTAACGCAACCGGCCCATTATCGGCATGCAAGGCCAAGTCCAGCATCGCCGTAACCGCATAGCGACCTTTGGTCGTCAAACGCATTTGAGTATCCCCGCCAGTTCAGGTGTTCGAATAACCATTTCTTGCGGGGATTTTGCAATACCCTAGCTTTCTAGTCAAGTATTTAACCCAGTAATTTACTAAGGTATTAACACTACCTTTTGAGGGCGCCAATCATAGCAAGGAATCTACCCAATTACTCTGCCTCTTGTGGGCGCTCCTGATGATTATCTTTTACCGCTTCGAAATCCTCATCTCGAAGCTCCGGCAGAGCATTATCGCAATTTTTAACCCCCAAACCTTTAAGGCCTTCGCACATAACCCCAATACGGGCGTCAACCGCATGCAGGTGATCGAGAATTCCACCCATGGCGCGAGCTACGGGATCCGGCATATCCTCGGTAAGACCGTAGGCGTCAAAACCAATTTTCTCAGCCATCGCCTTGCGCTGCTCATGACGCGGATCTTCTTTTTCGCGCTGATCTCTGGGAGGAATGATCCGACCCGGAATACCCACTACCGTTGCTCCAGCAGGTACCGGCTTGGTCACTACCGCATTGGACCCTACCTTGGCTCCCGCTTCGACGGTAAAAGGCCCAAGCACCTTGGCGCCAGCGCCAACCACCACACCATCCCCAAGTGTTGGATGACGCTTGCCCTTGTTCCAGCTGGTGCCTCCCAGAGTAACCCCCTGATAAAGCGTCACATCGTCGCCAATTTCGGTGGTTTCACCGATTACAACACCCAGGCCATGGTCGATAAAAAATCGCCTCCCGATTCGCGCGCCGGGATGGATCTCAATCCCGGTAAACCAGCGCGCAAAAGTCGATACAAAGCGAGCCAGCCACTTTAAACCAAAATTCCAGAGACCATGACTGAAACGATGAAACAGCAGGGCGTGCAACCCCGGATAGCAGGTCAGCACCTCAAAGGTATTGCGTGCTGCAGGGTCTCGGTGAAACACACTGGCTACATCTTCCCGTATTTGTGCAAACATCGTTTATTCTTCCGTTGATGATGTCGAATGGCTTTTGAGGCTGCGCTGGGTGTCACTGAGCACACCCCGCAAAATATTCACCTCTACCTTATCCAGTCGCTGGCGACTGTAAAGTCTTCTCAGACGAGTCATTACCTGACCCGGGTTTTGCGGATCAAGAAAACCAACCTGCTCTAACACTTGCTGCAAATGACCAAAATAACCTTCAAGCTCGGAAGCCGTAGCGTACTCCGCGTCCCACTCCTGCTCTACCGCTAAAGCCCCTTCGCTCGCCAACTGAGCCATGCGCAATTCATAGCTCAACACCTGTACCGCAGCACCCAGATTGAGTGAGCTGTATTCCGGGTCGGAGGGTATATGAACATGATAGTGACAACGGGCCAGCTCATCATTGGTCAGACCACGTTCTTCACGACCAAACACCAGAGCCACCTGCTGACGCTGAGATTCCGGCCAGAGACGTTCAGCGCATTCTCTCGGATTCATAATGGGCCAGGGTATCTTACGCCCCCGCGCACTGGTACCAACGACCAGGGAACAGTCGGCAATAGCCTCATCCAATGTCGATACCACGCGAGCCTGCTCGAGAACATCATCGGCGCCGGCGGCACGACTGGTGGCATATTCATGGGGAAACTGGTCCGGAGAAACGAGGCACAGTCGTGATAACCCCATGGTTTTCATTGCTCTGGCAGCACTGCCAACATTGCCCGGATGCGAGGTATTTACCAACACCACCAAAATATTGTCTGACACTTTGATTCCGTTACATCTCAACTGGTAATTGAGCGCATTCTAACAGAGTTGTCAGCCCACACTGTACTTAGCCATCCAAGATTTGTCGTCATTCAGCCAACCTCTCTGATATACTTGCGCGATACGGCCCACAGCGGGCCGATTTTGTTCTTTACCACCAACAGACGAATAGACCGACATGCAACCGATGCTGACCATCGCCCTGCGCGCTGCGCGCAAAGCTGGCGAAATCATTGTACGCGCCTCCGAAGACCTGGATACCATCCAGGTCGCCGAAAAAGGCACCCACGATTACGTAACCGAAGTTGACCGCAACGCCGAACGGGCAGCGATCGCCATTCTCAAAAAAGCCTATCCTGATCATGGTTTTCTGGGTGAAGAATCGGGTCTTCAGGAAGGCAGCGGACCGGGCGCCGACTACCTTTGGGTCATCGACCCCCTCGACGGCACCACCAACTTTATCCATGGTGTGCCCCATTATGCCGTGTCTATCGCCTGCCAGTACAAGGGTCGCATCGAGCATGCTGTAGTGCTCGACCCGGTTCGTCGCGAGGAGTTTTGTGCCAGCCGGGGCCACGGTGCCCAGCTTAACGGCAAGCGGATGCGCGTCAGCAAGCACAAGCACCTTGATGACGCTTTGATCGCGACCGGCTTTCCCTTCAAACCCTCACAGATGGACCATATGGATAGTTATCTGTCCATGTTCAAAAGCATCGCCTCACAGACCTCCGGTGTTCGCCGAGCAGGCGCCGCATCACTGGACCTGGCCTATGTCGCTGCGGGCCGTTATGAAGCCTTTTGGGAGTTTGGTCTAAATCAATGGGATATCTCTGCAGGGAGCCTGTTGGTGCAGGAAGCCGGCGGCCTGGCTAGCGACTTTGGTGGCGGACACAAGCATCTGGAAAGTGGCAACATCGTTTGCGGCAACCCCAAGTGCTTTAAAGCGATACTGCAAGCCATCGCGCCTTTCGTACCTGCCGAACTGAAGTAAAGCATTGTCAAACCGGCGTCTGCTTCACCAAACAGACGCCGGCACCTTCAGGTTGTAATCCAGTGGACAGATCCTCTTCTCGCCGCCCCTCGGGCAAAAAGCCTCAGCGCAAGCGAGCTCCTGCTCGCGCGACCCAGCTGCTGCTATTCAACAAGCCTTATATGGTTCTGACCCAGTTTCGCGATAACGAAGGCCGCGCCACGCTGGGCGATTATATTCAGCAACCAGGCATCTACCCGGCAGGCCGACTCGATCGTGATAGTGAGGGTCTGTTACTGCTAACCAATGATGGCAAATTGCAGCAACGTATTGCCGACCCACGTTTCAAACTCGAAAAGACCTATTGGGTCCAGGTCGAAGGCGAACCAACCCCGAAGGCCCTGGCGCAACTCCAACAGGGGGTCGAGCTCAAGGATGGCCTTACTCTTCCGGCTCGAGCAAAAAAGATCGAACCGCCCTCAATCTGGCAGCGCACTCCCCCGATTCGGGAGCGGCAATCGATCCCCACTTGCTGGATCGAGCTGAGCATCAAAGAGGGGCGCAACCGCCAGGTACGACGCATGACCGCAGCCGTCGGCTACCCGACATTGCGACTTGTTCGCTATCGCATTGGCCCCTTCACCCTTGATGGCTTATCACCCGGACAAAGTCGTAGCGTCGACCCTCAAGCACTCCTGCCTGAAAAGACCTGAACAATGTGCAATGTGACTCATGAGAATTCCAACATCAGGGCTCGGTTTATTTCTGCAAGCCTGTATGATTCACCCAGCGCCTTACAACCGGATAACCAGTAATGACCGAAATATTCTCCACCGATTCTCTGCTGAACACTTTCAAGCGACATAATCTGGATAGTTTCGATGCTCTGTGGGAGATCGAGCTACCCTGGTTCGAAGAGCCTAATAAACGCAGGAGTGGCTGGAGCGGCGTTTCACAACATAGCCTACTGCAGGAGAACGGCGAATCTCTGAACCTGTTTATCAAGCGCCAGCAGAACCACAACACACCTTGCCTGAGACACCCGATCAAGGGTGAGCCCACCTTCGCTCGCGAATATCGCAATATCATCAAGCTACAACGCCTTG
Source organism: Aestuariirhabdus haliotis (assembly GCF_023509475.1). Taxonomy (NCBI): domain Bacteria; kingdom Pseudomonadati; phylum Pseudomonadota; class Gammaproteobacteria; order Oceanospirillales; family Aestuariirhabdaceae; genus Aestuariirhabdus; species Aestuariirhabdus haliotis. The sequence continues at coordinate 63,527 of NZ_JAKSDZ010000005.1, forward strand.
GTATCCCCACGATCGATCCGGTCTACTTCGGTGAACGACGGGTAAATGGTGATAGTCAGTCGATCTTGATTTCCGTCGCCCTGGATCATTATCAGACGGTAAACGAGTTATTTCCCAAGGTAGAAAACCAGACGGGACTGGTAGACGCCATTGCATCCCTGGCCAGCCAGATGCACCAAACCGGCTTAACCCACTATTGTTTTTATCCCAACCATATTTTTGTCGCCCAGGATGAACAGGGTGCCTTTAAACCCAGACTCATCGATCTGGAAAAGATGCGCTACATCCCGATTGCCAGCCGCCGCCCCAAGAAAGACTTCGTCACCTTTATCCGCAGGGCCGCCTTTATGGGCAAGGACAACCTGCATCGGTTACTGGAATCCTATATTGCGCAAAGCCATTGCATGCGCGCCGGAGACAAGACCTATCGACATCTGCAAGCGCTGATCGAACGCCTGGATTATTCGGGTTGAATAGCGGAGGGGTCGCCCCTTAGCAATTGTAACTTATCGGCATCGATCGCCAGCATGACGACTTGCTCCGGCTTCGGCAGCTGAAGTTCCGTGAACTCATAGATCGCCAAATCCTCAAGCGCCTGCGCGACTCGCTGCCCCAAAATCTCCTGCAATGGCAAATGAACATCAGCAACGTCGGTTTCAATCGTGAACTGCTCGACACCCAATTGCATCGGATACAGGGCTCGTTCCTCAGTCACCAACCCCAGAGTGCCACGGGCCTCAAGGCTAAAAGGCACCGGATTCATCATAGGCGCGCCACCAAACTCAACGTCAAAATCCCCCTCCACGCGATAAAACACAGCGCCCTCACCCAGAAGATCCAGCTCAACGCCGATCACATAAAGCTGAGCAGAAGCCCCCCAGGCCAGCTGTAAATTGAGCAGGCGAGGCTCTCGATACTGCTCACGTATGCGCTCGTTTAGCTGCTGCTCACTCAGCTCGAGGGGTGTCGCTCCGTGACTGCAACCGACCAGTAACAGAGGAATCAGGCACGTGACCAAACACATTTTTAAGCATCGAAACATCGAGCAACCTCCTGTCGAAGCCTGGGCAGCACCTCTTGTTCAAACCAGGGGTGTCGCTTAAACCAGCGATTATTACGTGGAGAAGGGTGTGGCAAACAGAAAACGTCGGGGGCGACCATCTCATGTGCCAAAGACCGACGGACACAATCGGTGACTCCGCCCGCTTGCTTTCCCAGATAATAGCGTTGAGCGTACTGGCCTACTAGTAGCCGTAACCTGATCTGAGGCATAGAGCGCATTAAAGCCTTGTGCCACAAAGGCGCGCATTCAGACCTCGGAGGCAAATCACCACTGACTCCTTTTCCGGGGTAACAAAATCCCATAGGCACAATTGCCACGCGCTCGGCGTTATAGAACTCGGAGGACTCCAACCCCAACCAGTCTCGCAGACGATCTCCACTGGGATCATTCCAGGGGATACCCGTTGCGTGAACTCTTGCCCCCGGTGCTTGCCCAATAATCAACAGCCGAGCTTCGGGGCTGACCACCACGACCGGACGTGGCGCATGGGACAACTCTGACGCGCACTGGGTACATTCACGAATTTCTGACAATAAATCTGTTAACGTCATGTCACTCATTTTGCTAACCATCGGCCCACGCTTCGGTACCCACTCAATTACTAGCCTCCCCTAACACCCTTTAACATTCAAATAATTTGATCGAGTTCACCAGTTTTTTTTGTTACTGGGTTCTTACGGCATCTATTATGCTATTTGTTCACTCTACGCCCCCTGGAAAGATACCCTTGAACCTTGGAAACAGCTCAACAACCTATGGTTGGCCAAGCATTGTGATGCACTGGCTCAGCGCCTTTGCTGTATTTGGCCTGTTTGGGCTGGGCTTATGGATGACTGACCTGGGGTATTACGATGCCTGGTATCAAAAAGGTCCCGACCTGCACAGAAGTATCGGTTTACTACTGTTTATGCTCATTCTCTTTCGCCTGTCCTGGCGTCAGATTAATACCATTCCTCACCCGGAACCTGGCCTCAAAAGCTGGGAGGCATTAGCAGCAGAGTGGACACACCGCATAATGTATCTGCTATTGATTATCATTTCGATCAGTGGTTATCTGATCTCGACCGCCAAGGGCCGACCCATTGCCGTTTTTGACTGGTTTGAAGTGCCCGCGATGTTCGGAGAGGTCTCTGGTATGGAAGAAATAGTCGGTGAAGTCCATTTCTACGCTGCCTGGACCCTGGTCTCCCTATCTGCCTTGCACGCCCTGGCGGCCTTAAAACACCATTTTGTCGATGGCGACAACACCCTTAACCGAATGCTGGGCATCCGTTCCCGGCCTAACCCCTGAGGATCTCTCGATGATACGCAAACTTGGATTATTTTTTACCGCCCTGCTAATGGGCACCCCGCTTTGGGCCGCCGATTATGCGCTTGATATCAAAGGGCAACACGCGTTTGTGCAATTTCGTATCCAACACCTGGGTTACAGCTGGCTATACGGTCGCTTCGATGACTTTACCGGCAGCTTCAGTTATGACGAGGCCAGCCCCGACAACAGTAAAGTAGAGGTCACCATCAATACCACCAGCGTGAATACCAACCATGCCGAACGGGATAAGCATCTGCGTAGCGATGACTTCCTGGACGTTAGCAGCTTCCCCAAAGCCACCTTCGTCAGCACCTCGGTTAAATCGGATGGTAAAGGTAATGCCATCATCACGGGCGACCTCACCCTCAGAGGCGTAACACGCTCAATCACCATTGACGCTGAAAGCATCGGCGGTGGCAATGACCCCTGGGGTGGATATCGTCACGGATTTCTGGGAACCACCAAGCTGGCTCTGAAAGATTTTGGTATCGATTTCAACCTGGGCCCAGCATCCACAGAAGTCGAGATGACGCTGTCCATCGAAGGCATTCGCCAGTAATCACCAAGCCCGCAAGAACCCTAAGACCAGCGCAACCCCTCTGCACTGGTCTTAGTTCATCACCGATTTGCCCGGCTCAATACAGTTAGCGAGACGGCGCCAATCGTCCAGCAAGGCCTTCAACATAACCTGCTGGCCGGGGCAAGAGCCACTTCCCCATCCCCCGGCTTGGGCGAGGCAACCCAGAATGGTATCAACCTCCGCCGGCGACAGGGCCACATGAAAGTGCTGCGATAAAGACTCACCCTCCTTGCCCTCTGGTTGGCAGATCGATATCCCATTCAAAATATTCTGAATACTCAGCGCCAGGCGCGGACGAGGTTTTCGCAGCACCGAAAAAGTAAGCCGCAACGCACTCTCGCTAAACACTTTCGGTTGCCGGCAGTAACGTAAATACTGTTCCCTATCCATGATCCATCCCTGTTCACCCAACACAGGTGCCGATTGCTACCGAGCGACAGTGTTTCCCCCCAGTACTGACACGGCGCGATCAATCGCCCATGTTTTAATGATAGACGCCGATCACGTGGTACGCCTATCAGGATCCAAAAAACAGCACGTACCGATCTTTACCCGGCAAAAGCAGAACATCAGGCAGTCAACATTCCCGGCTGCCCATACCAGTAACCATTGCATTCGCCTTCTGTCAGTGCCGCAATGGAAGTCGATTTTCCTTCGATCGCATCACGGTACTGATCCAGTAAGAGGGTCATATCACCACTACGCGGACTAACCCGGACCAGATCCACACCAATCTGGCGCATGCGATCGACCTCTCCTAACAAATTGTAGAGATCCCCCGACATGGTCTGAATGCCGTTGATAGTAAAGACCGACTGCTCCTCCTGACTGTGCATGGCCAAACCATCCGGGTACTCCAGACAGACATATCGGCAATCGTCTTTGGGCAGGTTGCGGCTTCGGGCGGTAAAACAGCGCGCCGAAAACGCCAACGGCAGATGACCATAGGCAAAGACTTCGGTTTCAATGGCGTCCGCGAACCCCATACGCCCGGCATCTTGCAAAATCAGTTCAAGCGTCTGCGCCGATAACTCCACCGGCATTACCCAGCGTTTCAAACCCTGACGGTGAAGCACCTTGAGGGTTGCGGCGTTGTAGATATTGATCGAGGAACCGGCCACGAAAGGCAAACCGCGCTCTGACAGCAACTGCACGGCCGACATATCGTTGGCTTCCACCAGCAAACCATCGTTATCGCAGATCTTGCGCAGGGTTTTCATCTCGGACTCCGCCTCCAGCAGAGCCATGGTTGACAGAACAACCTGCTTACCCTGGCTGGACAACTGCCTTGCCAACTCAATCCAGTCATCGGTTTTGAGCTCTCGCCGCTTGGAACACACGGTTTCACCAAGATAAATGACATCGACCGGCGATTCAGCCATACGCTGGTAAAAATCGTACAGGGTATCGCGGGGCCAGAAATAGAGGACAGATCCGATAGATAGCTGCATACAATACGCTCTCAACGTGAAATCTTCAGGAGTTAAACGGCTATTGCCAAGGGCGCGAATAGGCACCCAATGTGGTTTGTGAACCCTCGGACACATTGGCCAGGACATTCATCCACTGCTCTTTGGCGACGAATCCCTCAGGGTTCTGGGCATAGGCATCCAAAGCCTGGCGCCAGACACTCACCACCTGCTCGACATAAGCCGGGCTGCGCTGACGTCCCTCGATTTTGACCGCCTTGATACCGTTAGCCACCAGCTGCGGGATCAACTCCAGCGTATTCAGGCTGGTCGGCTCCTCCAGGGCGTTATAGGTGTTCTCTTCTACCTGGAAACGCCCCTTGCACAGAGTCGGATAACCCGCGTTTTCGCCCTCTTGATAGCGATCGATCAAAACGCCATTCAAGCGCGATTCCAGCACCTCACCCTTTTGCTCCCAGCGCACTGCTTTCGCGGGAGAACAGGCACCACAGGTGTTGGGTGATTCATCGGTGATATAGGAGGACAGATGGCAACGCCCCTCTGCCATAATGCAAAGGCTGCCAAACGCAAACACCTCCAATTCAACCGGACTGTGCTCAGCCACATGTTTGACCTGTGCCAGGGACAGCACCCGCGGCAAGACCGCCCGTCGTATATTGAATTGCTGTCTATAAAAGCGCAGCGCCTCATAATTGGTTGCCGAACCCTGAACCGAGAGGTGCAAAGCCAGCTCCGGATGCTGCTGGCAAGCATATTCCAGCACTCCCATATCGGCCGCAATAACCGCATCGGCTTGCAGGTCCGCCGCCATATCCACAGCCCGTTGCCAGCGCTGCCAACCTTCGGGTTGGGGATAGGTGTTAATCGCCACAAACAGCTTCACATTACGCTCACGGGCGTAATCCAGCGCCCGCATGGCTTTTTTATCGTTGAAATTCAAACCGGCAAAATGACGCGCGTTGGTATCATCCTTAAATCCGATGTAGACCGCATCGGCGCCGTTATCGACGGCGGCTTTTAACGCGGGGTAGCTACCCGCAGGACAGACTAGCTCCATCATGAACTCCCTGGCATGGCTGCCAGACCTACATACGGCCTGGCAGTAGAAACAAACGGTGAAAAAGATTGGGGAGCCACCGCCATCGATCGTTTGCGAGGTTCCACTGCGCCTAATCGATCATGAATAGCGTTGAGCACGGCCCACTTTTGCTGGCACCAATCCGGCGCCAGCAACAACTCACTGGAGGCCGTTCCGGTTAACCGGTGATAGATCACCTCGTCTGGCGTTTGCTGCACCATGGCCACCGCCGTATCCACATATTGATTAAACTCCAGCGGCTGGTATTCGCCACGTGACCACTGCCTCGCCAATTGGGTGCCCTTGACCACATGCAAGGGGTGCAGCTTCAACCCGTCCGTGCCCACAGCCAGTACTCTGTTTAAAGACTGCAGGCTATCGCGGGGTTGCTCTCCGGGCATACCGACAATCAAATGGGTGCACACATTCAACCCTCTGCTTCGAGCCCGACGAGTCGCCTCTTCATATTCCTTCCAACCATGGCCACGATTCACGCTGGCCAGGCTTTGATCATTGGCCGATTGCAAGCCCAACTCCAGCCACACCTCCAACCCCTGATCACGGTACTCACAGAGTAAATCCAGCACCGAATCGGGTACACAATCGGGCCGGGTCCCTACCGACAAGCCCATCACATCAGGGTGCCCTACAGCTTCGCAATAGAGTTGGCGGAGGTGCTCAACCGAGGCGTAGGTGTTGGTATAAGCTTGAAAATAGGCGAGGTAATGACGTGCGCCAGTACGCTTGAGAATCACTCGTTTGCCGGCATCAATCTGTTCGGTAACTGACGGGGAACGGGAATTGTTAGGGCTAAAGCTCGCGTTATTGCAAAAAGTGCAGCCACCAATACCCTTGGTTCCGTCACGGTTTGGGCAGGTAAAGTCGGCATTAATCGTCAACTTATGAACCCTGTGACCATATTTCTGCTGCATAGCTGCCCCAAAGGTATTCACATAATCGGGCAACTGCATAGGAAGAAAACCTTTTTAGGGTTGGGCCATAAGAAGCCACCAAGCCTAACAAACAGAAGCTTTGCGCCAATTGATTTGCATCAAGGCGCGGCTAAGGCGATTCCCTACACTGCGAGATACCTTTAACCCTGTTATGGAAAGACCAATGATCCTCAGCCAGTTAGACAGATTACCGCGCCCTCCGGCGCCCATCGAGCTGGCACGCCAGCTACCTGTGCTTGCTGCCCGCAGCACGGCGCTGGTGCCCTTTGGTCTGCAAAAGACCTTGATCATCAAAGTATTGCAGGAAGTTTTCCGGGAAGCTCTGGACGATGGAGATTTTGATTTCTTAGCAGATCATTGCATGCGCATCAGTATTAGCGATGCGCAACTGAGCTGGTATCTCACGCTGGATCAGGGGCACTTGCAGCTAATTCCCCACGCCGAAGCCGATGCCAGCATCAGCGGTAATTTGTACGAATTCATATTATTAGCCAGCCGCAAGGAAGATCCGGATACCCTCTTCTTTCAACGCCGCCTGGTTATTGAAGGCGATACCGAAATCGGCCTTGAGATGAAAAACGTGATGGATAATATCGACCTCGACGCCCTGCCCCCTTACCTTCGTAAAGCCCTGGATGGTACCGCCGAGATCCTGCGTCGGCTGCAACGCTAATAAGCCTAGATAGCCAAGTGATCTAATAGAGAAAAAGTAGCGAACAAAAAACACTCAATACAGACATACAGCCTTTCAAACCCGGAACTACACTGATCTGAAACAGTGACTGAAAGGGGGCAGGCTCTCTTATGGAAGGTCGATCTGGCGAAACAGGGCGGACCTGGTTCCGAAGCGACAGATTCCTGTGCATGAACGGCGACTGGTTTTTTATGACCCGGGAAGGCTCACAGGAAGGCCCTTACGATTCTCAGTTGCAGGCTGAAAGGGATCTGTGCATTTATATTCGTCACAGGAACGATGACTTTATGCGCGAAGCAAACCAACCGGACAACAGCCAGCCGTAACGTCTGCTCACTGAGCGAACGATTAAGCATCGAGGCCAGCCTTATCCACCTGTCATATTCATAAAGCGAACGATATCAACCTCGCCCTCGGCACTGAAGTAATGCCGCTCGGGTTTGCGGGTCATCGCCTCATGCAGGGTTGCTTTTAAACGCTCAATATCCCCCGGATAGCGCCTCACCACTGCGCGTAAATCGACCGAGTGCTCATTCCCCAGACAGAGCAATAAACGCCCTTCAGACGTCACTCGAACCCGATTGCAATCGCCGCAGAAGTTGTGGCTATGGGGGGAGATAAAGCCGACCCGGCTCGGGTGATCCGCGAAGTGGTAATATCGGGAAGGGCCGCCGCTGTTTTCGGTGCTGGCTACCAACTCATGTTGCTGACAAACCAGGTCACGCACCTCTTCACTGGTGCAGAGCGTTTCACCCCGATGGTGCTCATCGATATTCCCGAGCGGCATCTCTTCGATAAAGGTGATATCCAGGCCACGCTCACGAGCGAAATTCACCAGTGGCACCACCTGATCATCATTACGCCCCTTCATGATGACTGCGTTAAGTTTAATATTGGGGAATCCGGCGTCCCGTGCCGCTTCGATACCAGCCAGTACATTAGACAGCTTGCCGGTACGAGTGAGCTGGGTGAACTGCTCAGAATCCAGCGTATCCAGACTGATATTAACGCTTTTCAAGCCCGCCTTTTGCAGCTCCGCCCCCAATTTGGGCAGCTGGGAACCGTTGGTTGTCATAGCCAGATTAGTGATACCTGGCAAGGCGCCTAAATCTCTGACCAGGTGCAGTACATTTTTGCGCACCAGCGGCTCACCACCGGTCAACCTGATTTTATTGACACCTAATTCACTGAAGGCTTTACCAATCAAGGCCATCTCTTCGAGGGTAAGTACTTGCTCACGGGGCAAGAAGGTCATCTCCTCGCTCATGCAATAGACACAACGAAAATCACAGCGGTCGGTCACTGACATGCGGACGTAAGTGACCTGGCGGCCAAATGGATCTATCAGACTGTTCGCACTCATTGTACTTCCCGGCGGTCAGGTTTACGGGGTATTGGCTTTGTTTTTGTCGCTATTAATAAGTCACGGCACCAGACTGTTAACGATAGCACGAGAACGCCCGATACGTCCCAAGCATATCGGATAACCGTAGCCCAGTCCTTTGATACCCATCAACTCTACGACGGTAAACGACAACCATTGTCAGGCATCTTGTTTCTATGTGACCATAGGCGGTTATGTAATTGCCCGGACCTTAATCAATGGATAGCCTTACGCCTTATTATCGCCTGCTGAAAAGCCATCATCTGTTTGCCGGCTTTGACGACAATGAGTTACAACAGCTGCTCACTACTTGCCACCTCAAAACCCTGGGTCGGGGCGATTGGCTCTTCCATCAGGGAGATCCAGCACCAGCCTTTTACTTTGTCATCGAAGGTGCCATCAAGCTGTTTCGTACCACTCGAGATGGCAACGAGAAGATCCTTGAGGTGAGCAATAGTCACGAAACGTTCGCCGAAGCCATCATGTTCGCGGGCCAATCCAACTATCCGGTTAATGCCCAGGCCCTAAAAAACTCCACTGTACTGGCGATTCCCTGCCCTCAGTATATTGAGTGCATCACACGTCATCCTCAGTACGCGTTGGCCCTGGCCGCCCGCCTGAGCCAACGCCTGCACTCACTGGTTAACGAAATTGAAACCCTGAGTCTGAAAAACGCCACCCACCGGGTGGTGCGCTTTTTGATAAATGGCATCACCGACAATCTTAACCGTGAACCCGTTATAGAGCTGGAGATCCCCAAACGCCTGGTGGCATCACGCTTGTCCATACAGCCGGAGACCTTTTCCCGTATTCTCCATCACCTGACCGATGAAAAGATCATTAGCAGCAACGGTAAGCTGATCACCATCCTCGACCTCGAACGCTTGCTGCATTACGAATAAGCGATCATTTCGGCAACTTGATCACTATCAAGGGCCACTCTATAGCAATGCCCTATAGTTTATTGAAATACCCGACTCAAGAGCTTGGTTATGACCCTGCACAGCATACAACCCTCCAGCCCACCTAAGGGTTTCGCCCTTTTTGAACTGGGCTTCAGACCCTTTTTCCTGCTGGCAGGCTGGCTGGGGGTATTGCTGGTCGGAATCTGGGGCGCCGTTTATGCCAACTGGTTAAGCCTCAACACCTATTACGGTCTGATCGGTTGGCACAGCCACGAAATGCTGTTCGGGTATACCAGTGCCGTCATTGCCGGTTTTCTGTTAACCGCTGTCCGTAACTGGACCGGTGTCGATACCATTCGAGGCCCGTTACTGGCTGCGCTGGCGTTGCTCTGGCTTGCCGGCCGAATCCTGCCTCTGATGCCTACGGTCCCTCACGAGCTGATCGCACTGGTTGATATCGCCTTTTTGCCATGCCTGACACTCGCCTTGATCCCTCCTCTGATGAAGGGCAAACGAAAAAACTGGATGTTTTTAGTCATCCTCGCTGTGATGTGTGCTGCCAACGTGATGGTCCACCTGCAACAGCTGGGACTGGGCAATAATGGCCATAACGGCGCCTATCTGGCCAGCCACCTGATTTTACTGCTGATCAGCATCATCGGTGGTCGGGTGATTCCTTTCTTTACCGAAGCCGGTGTACGGCCGATAGAGATCCAGTTACAGAAACGAGAATGGGTTGATCGTCTGGCAATTGGGCTGGTTATTGCCCTGGCTGCGGCTCAGTTGATAGTGCCTTACTCGCCCCTGACACCGCTATTGGCATTACTGGCGGCTATTGCTCACGGCGTTCGTTTGTATGGTTGGTATCACCCCCTGATCTGGCGCCACCCACTGCTCTGGATTCTACATTGCGCTTATCTCTGGCTGGTGATTGGCCTGTTAATGATTCCCTTGGCATCAATGGGCCTGGTCTCACCCTTTGTGGCATTACACGCTTTTACCACTGGCTGCATCGGCAGCATCACGCTGGGTATGATGGCTCGCGTATCCCTGGGCCACAGTGGTCGCCCGCTGGCGGTTCACGCGTCCATCACTACAGCCTTCGTTGCTATGCAGTTGTGCACGCTCGCCCGGGTTATCGGCCCGATACTGTTACCCGGCAACCCTCAGCTGATCAGCCTATCGGCGCTTTTATGGGTCATTGCTTTCGGGCTGTTTAGTGTTGTCTATACCCCGATACTGATTAAACCCCGACTGGACGGCCGACCCGGTTAACCTGCACCGCCATCGACCTTCTCGCTGGCGGTGCTAATAGCTTCCATTCGATCGCCCTGGAAAATCAGCGAGGCGGTCTTTCGCTCACCCGCTTACATCTTTCATCAAGGGTGATTGACACCTCCTGTTACGGATACTGGTAAGCGCCACAACGTCGCCTCCATTGTCCTCAACCTTGCGGAGGCGCAAACTTCGCAAACAGCTCTGCGCCGGTCATATCCTCTGTTGTGTTTGAAAAGCTGTAATAGGAAGGCTTCTCATCGATAAATACCTGCTGTTGAAACACCAATCCTTCATCATTTTCCAACAGGCCCACCGGAACCATATGTTGGTTATTCTCTTTCAGACGATAAAAAAGATGGCTACCGCATTGCCGGCAAAACCCTCGTTCAGCCCACTGTGAAGAGTCAAAGCGTGAGATATTTTCTTCCCCCTCAAACTGAATATTGGAGCCACAATCAACCTCCATAAAAGGTCCTCCTCCCCAGCGCCTGCACATATCACAATGACAGGCTCCCACCCGGTCATCCATGTCTGTCACTGAAAAGCGCACCGCTCCGCACAGGCAATGGCCTGTATTGTTTTTCCTCGGCATAGCCTTCTCCTTTTCACATTTTTCCACTTTGAAAAAATCATTTATGGGCTCTATGACTGACCACAGAACAAAACCTGTTCAGCCCACCCAGAATAAGCTATCAGTTTATCGGCAAACAGGAAACGCTCCAAAACGCACTAAATCCCGCCCTGCTCTCTTATGAATAAAGCTCATAATTAAAGAGCGAATTAAATCAATTAGAAATCAACAGGGTTGGCATTTCTTGTAAGATCAATCAATAACTTTCTAACAGATTGAAAAACAATGGTTATCTCACTTATCAACAAAAAAGTGGAATTGACGCATCAGCAGAACAACTCTCGACTCTCCCATAAAACCATAATCAACCATCAGTTTTTCGTGCATAAAAACAGTTTAAAGCTAGACTGAACTATCTACACTGAACAATCACAGCGATATCAAGCCAACGTTCTATTAGCTATTGGCATTATGATGGCAACACGCCCGATGGTTCGAAAATCAGTTCGCTAGCCGCACTGACAGTATTAGAGCTGCGACAATACTGGACAGTTATTGTAATTGTTATGATCTTAAGTCAAATACGTATACGGAACATACGTACGTATAAAAGGAGCTTGGAATGTCTTTTTCATTACAGAACGTAGGCTTCAAACAACGCCTCGTATTGACCATCACTCTTTTAGTGTCTTTCGCCTTACTGATAGCTAATTGGTTGTCTTATAACGAATTTAAAAAAACACAAATTGAGTCCATTGAGAGCAAATCACGACTCATTGTGGACAATGCATCCCATGAGGTAGAGCTTGCAATGCAGGCCTGGGTATCGGCATTGGAGTCCAGTCGCAATTACTTTTCTGGTGATCATGCAAACAGTGATTATGTTGATATCGCCAAGATGGTAACCCAGTCAGCCGGGTTTGCCAGCTTTACAGCCGGCTATAGCGATGGTCGGGCGTTTGGCGACTCGGGCGGCGATAACGGTGTGTTCGACGTTAATGATTACGACCCCAGAACCCGTGATTGGTACAAAGCCGCTTTAGCCAAAAGAACCACGATTTTGACCGATATCTATACCGACGACACTACCGGTGGACTGATGGTCAGTGTGGCGAGCCCCATCGGTGACCAGGGCGCCGTCGCCGGCGACATTTCCTTAGACATTCTTCACGATACTATCTCAAAGGTAAATTTCCCAGGTGCCGTACTGCTTATCCTGAGTGAAGAGTTCACCCAATTAGCCTCCACAGACCCGACGGATGAGATCGGTATTTATTTCGACTTGCCAGATCTCGAAAGAAAAATGACCGAACAAGGTGATGGTGCCTCTGATTATGAATGGGCCGGTGTTAAAAAACGTGCTTACTTCTCCGACATTCAGTTACCAGACAATAATCGATGGTTTCTCTATGTGGGTGTCGAAGAATCTGTTATTTATGCCGAAATCGAAGAGCAATTGACCCAAGCGGTGATCACTTCGCTGATCGTTATCATCATCGCGGTAGCCATTGTGTTAGCCGTGCTGAACAGGCTATACCAACCCATTGTGGCCCTGAAAAGCACGGTACTCGATCTGTCCGCCGGTACGGGTGACCTTACACGCCGACTCGATGTTAAAAGCAAGGACGATCTTGGGCAGATCTCATCGGGTATCAATACCTTTATTGGCAGCCTGCAATCAATGATGCAGGAAGTAGCCCAATCAACCCAGGACACTTCAACCCGAGTCAACCAACTCACGACCCAATCGGAACAAAACAGTGAAGTCTTGCAATCACACTTTAACGAAACCAACCAGGTGGTCACTGCCGTTCACGAAATGAGCGCCACCGCCGAAAACGTGGCTCGACATGCGTCCGAAGCTTCGACCCATACGCAAAATGCCAAGGATCAGGCCGAGGCGTCCAAGGTGGTGGTTTCGAACGCGGTACAAACCGTGTCATCACTGGTAAGCGAAGTCGAATCCATGTCCAACGATATCGCCAATATGAACAACAACATCCTTAATATTGCCAACTTACTGAAAGTGATTGGAGATATTGCTGATCAAACCAACCTGTTAGCACTAAACGCTGCGATTGAGGCGGCCCGGGCTGGCGAACAAGGCAGGGGATTCGCCGTGGTTGCCGATGAAGTACGGGCTCTCGCCGCTCGCACACAGGAGAGCACCTCGGAAATCGAAAACATGCTGACGACCCTGACCTCTGGCGCTAATCGCCTGGTCACCAATATGGACGCCATTAAAGAGAGTTGCAGTCACACCGCCGAAAGCACCGAGCGGGTCAATAAGGATCTCGACAGCATGGCGGAATCCGTCATTAACATTAATGATATTGCGATCGAAATCGCTACCGCCGCTGAAGAGCAAAGTGCAGTTTCTGAAGATATCAGCCGGAACATGTCCTCTATAACGGATATGGCCGAAGTACTCTCCGAAAACGGAGAGAAGGAGCTCGCAAACTGCAAGGCTCTGGGGGAGACCAATGCCCAGCTGGCAAGCATTGTAGGAAAATTTAAAATCTAACGATAAGGATACGCAGGCCCTGATTGGGTAATCTTAATGAGGGCCTGTGCGTTGTTTTTTTGCTTCCTGCGCTGTTGTCGATACCCGTCATCCCTTAGGGTTTAACAAAGTTTTTTCCAGGTTACATATCGTATTGCGTTTTCTATTCACGCCTCAGGATCACTGATACGTTCAACGTTCACCAAATTCCATGGCAGGCCCTTATTTCTAAACAGGCGCATATTCCTGTCAGGATAATCTGAAACATCATGGTCCATGACGCTGACCAACCAGGATACATTTCAGCCCCCCTTTACCAGTATTACGTAGTCCGTGAACCTCACCGCCTGCTGGATAACCGATAAAGTCACCGGTCTTTACTGACACTCGCTGCTCCCCCAAACGCGCTTCGGCTTCACCTTCGAGCAGGTACACACATTCCTCTTCGAAATAATGAACGTGAGGCTCCGTTGTATCATAGCCAGGCCCCGCCATATCACTTAATGATTTATTGATCCGCTGCGCATTCTCATTAAAAAAAATGGGTTTTATGAACGCCTTTACAGGCATCGATCTCTTCTTTAGTCACGATGGTGTTTTTCATGATGTCCCCTTTATAGTCTGAAAGCCTCGCGTGAAGAGTATGTATAAAGCCTCGTTCCCCCATCAACGCGAATAAAACAAGCCTGGTTTGTATCAATTCATCTGACAATAAACGCAACTTATTCTACATTGTCACAATTCAATCAATGACCCTATACTTCCTCTACCATAATTCTTGCCGACAACACGGCAATATCCTACGACAATGGGGAGACACTGCATGCTGCAGAACAATCAGATGAACCGTCAAATCGTTCTTGCCGAACGCCCTCAAGGAGCTCCAACATCACAAAATTTCAAAATGGAAAGCCTCCCTATCCCGAGCCCAAAAGAGGGAGAGTTGTTACTACGTACGGTCTTTTTATCGCTTGATCCCTATATGAGAGGGCGGATGAACGATGCCAAATCCTACGCCGATCCAGTAGCACTTGGCGAAGTAATGGTCGGCGGAACTGTTTGCCGCGTAGTTAACTCAAATTGCTCCGGATTCAATCAAGGCGATTGGGTATTAGCCTATGGCGGATGGCAGGATTACTCGATATCCGATGGCACAGGATTGGTAAAACTTGACCCGAGCATCATGCCCCCTTCCTACGCACTGGGTGTGATGGGCATGCCCGGACTAACCGCCTACATGGGGTTACTGGATATCGGTAACCCCCAGCCAGGAGAAACCGTGGTAGTGGCTGCCGCTACCGGTGCGGTCGGAAGTCTGGTAGGTCAGATCGCCAAGTTAAAAGGATGCAACGTCGTGGGCATCGCCGGTGGCAGTGAGAAATGCCAATACGCAGAAGACGAACTCGGATTTGACCGTTGTATCGATCACAAGACCGATGACCTGTTCGTGCAGCTAGCGAACGCCTGCCCCGAGGGTATCGATGTGTATTTTGAAAACGTCGGCGGCCAAGTATTTGATAGCGTATTACCACTTCTCAACAGTTGCGCTCGAATACCATTATGCGGTTTGATTTCTC
This sequence comes from Aestuariirhabdus haliotis, assembly GCF_023509475.1. Classification (NCBI taxonomy): domain Bacteria; kingdom Pseudomonadati; phylum Pseudomonadota; class Gammaproteobacteria; order Oceanospirillales; family Aestuariirhabdaceae; genus Aestuariirhabdus; species Aestuariirhabdus haliotis. The sequence continues at coordinate 78,855 of NZ_JAKSDZ010000005.1, forward strand.
AATACAACGCTACCGAACTTCCGCAGGGCCCTGATCGCATGCCATTGCTTATGGGTAGCTTGCTGGTTAAACGCATCAAGATGCAGGGTTTTATCGTGTTCGATGATTACGCCCACCGATATGAAGAGTTCAGTCAGGCAATGACATCCTGGCTCAAAGATGGGAAACTGAAGTATCGCGAAGATATCGCTCAGGGGCTGGAGAACGCTCCTGAAGCGTTTATGGGTTTATTGCAGGGTAATAATTTCGGCAAGCTGATCGTTCGAGTAGGTGAAGACGAGCTCAACTAAAAGCCCTCATATGTTTGCGACAGTTGTTCGCTCTGTATCTCGACTATTTGGCCACAATACAGGGCGAATCAATCACTCAACTCTTTTCTGCAAGCAAAAGACCATTTTGCACAAAAGCCAGCGTGTTAAGCCATAAAACTAGGGTAAAAAGCACTGGGGCTGGGTAATATGGCTAGCCTTCAAACCCTCGAACAGGACCATTATCGCCTTCCGTTTCCTGCTGGTCTCCTGCTGCATATTTCGCCACCCGTATTCCACTCGCCACCATGCCGTTGGCAATACTGATCATCATACTGACCAGAAACAGGCCGACAAAACTGAAGAACACATATTTCACAGATGAGGCTGCTTCCAGAACAAACTCCTGATTACCAACGCGGCCATTAAGCAGTGGTGCCGTGGACTCGAAAGAGGCCATAATCACGCGGGCCAGGTTAACCTCTTCCGGGTTTTGAAGAATCATAAAAGCCGTAGCACCCAAGCCCAACAAGAAAAGACTACCAGAGACCACCAGCAACACTCCGAGGTAATACAGATTGTTATTCCTGACTGCTTTTTTCATGACACCCATTCCCTGTTAAATCGATTGACCGACGTTGATACTGCATCAGTATTTATATGAGCTTTTTATCGAGCACGTAAACATAATCATCATACCATTTTCCACCAATGGTATAGGCATCAGGCTCGATCGCCAGCAGCTCGAAGTCACACTTTCGTAAAACAGATTCCGAACCCGCATTACCCTGGGTAACGGCTGCCCTGTACTGAGCAATATCATGCTCGTTAAAGGCCCAGTCCAACAGAGCGGCAAGTGACTCGGTCGCATAACCCTGACCATGAAATTGGGGCAATAGCAAATAGCCAACCTCGGCTATACCGCGATTCATGACCAAACCGGTAACCCCTATATCGTTACCGCTTGCCCGATCGGATATCACCCAGCATAGCCAGGACTCCGAACCGGGATGCCACGACTGCAATCGAGCGGCAAACTTGTTTTTTATTTCTTTCATCGGCGGCTCATCAAAACAGAGCGCTATAACCTTAGGGTCGGTATGCAAGCCCAAAAAAAGAGGCCAATCACGCTCGGTAATTGGCCTCATTGTCAGGCGCCGGGTTTCAACGGCCATATCAATATTGAATTCTGTTGGTTTTATGGTTGAGCCTCTTCATCCCGACCTTCATCATCGACATCAGAGTCAGCTTCAGCTGATTGAGTCTCGGCCCAGAGTGTTTCTTTTTTAGTGCGATAACCGGGCTTGGCCAGAATTTCCAAATAGAACGATGGCAGTTGTTGCTGCTCTGCCTTGTCGATGTACTTGTTAATTTCAGACACATGGATCTCTTCTGCATCAACTTCGACAGGGCCGTATTTGCAATCAAAATCCCAGTAATCAACCCCTTGGGGAAGTGCCTTGTTGCGTTCACGCTTGAGGTATTTTTTTGCCTCATGCTTGATCGAATCAACCAACCGGGGTGTTTTGATTTTTGGGTGAGTCAGTGCGAATGTCTTTTTCATAGTTACTTTCAATAGTTGCTCGGTCATGGTCGTCGGCGCAAAGCCTGTCGAGAGAAAATGGCTGACCGGTTACTTCCTCGATAGATGCGCTAGTTGGCGGGCGATTCTACGCGAGTTTGTTCCCCGTAGCGATGGCCATGAGCCGGCCTTTTCGCCAAACAAGGCCCACCCCCTTGAGACTGGTTGACTCGAAACCTGGCTGCAGGCGCCAGAGCCCTTGTTATCAAGGGCCAGGAAAGAGTTTTCCGACATGCCACCAGAAGCGTTCGCTGGCTAAACAAGCAGCGAACAGGTGGGGCTTATCAGGAAACTGTCTAAGCAGACTCTACCCCGGTACTACAGCGTTCCAGCAAACAACTCGGCCAGCTTATCGCCCGGCTCCTCGGCGCGCATAAATGCTTCGCCCACCAGAAAACCGTACACACGATGATCGATCATGGCCTGAACGTCGTCTCTGGTATGAATACCGCTTTCGGTAATCACAATACGATCATCACCAATTTGATCGAGCAACCGGTAACTGTTGTCGAGGCTGACATCAAAACTGTGCAGGTCTCGGTTATTGATGCCGATCAGGCGATTACCCAGAGGCAATGCCCGTTTGAGTTCGGCTTCATTATGCACTTCGATCAGCACATCGAGCCCCTGCTCGATGGCAACCTCATTCAGTCGCGCCATCAGTTTGTCATCCAGCGCGGCGGCAATCAGCAAAATACAATCGGCTCCCAGCGCTCGAGCCTCAACCACCTGGTAAGGATCAATCATAAAATCCTTACGAATAACAGGAAGCGAACAGGCAGCACGAGCTTGCTGCAAATAGGCATCGGCGCCCTGGAAAAAATCGATATCGGTCAACACCGACAAACAGGCGGCACCGCCTCGCTCATAACTGGCGGCAATTTCGGCGGGTTGAAAGTCAGCGCGGATCACGCCCTTACTGGGGGAGGCTTTTTTTATTTCGGCGATCACCGCCGCATTGCCTTGCTCTACCCGCCGCGCCAACGCGTTGACAAAACCTCTGGCAGGATCAGCCTGCAAGGCTTTTTCCTGCAACGCTTCCAGAGCGCAGCGGGCACGGCGTTCGGCTACTTCCTCGGCCTTACGATCCAGAATTTTGCGCAGAATGGTAGGCGTACTCATCGCCGGGGTTACTCCTCGTTGTCAGTTGCGTAGCGGCTGAAACTGGCCAGCTCGTCAATTTTTGCTCGTGCTAAACCGCTGGCGATAGCATCCTGCGCCATCGCCACCCCATCACTGAGGGTGCTGGACAGACCCGCAACGTAGATCGCGGCGCCGGCATTCAAGGCAATAATATCGGCAGCCTTACTAGCGTTAGTATCAGGCTCTTTGTCCAGCGCCTGACGAATCAGGGCCAGACTCTCTTGCGCCGTCGATACTTCCAGGCCGATCAGGCTTCGGCTCTCAATACCCAGAGCCTCTGGAGTTACAGAGTACTCGGTGATCTTACCGTCTTTAAGCTCGGCAATATGAGTCTCGGTTGCCAGACTGATTTCATCGAGACCATCCTCGGCGTGCACCACCAGAATGTGTTCGCTGCCGAGCTGCTTTAATACTTCGGCCATGGGGCGGCATAACTTCTTAGTGAACACCCCGATCAGCTGGCGCTTGACTCCGGCCGGGTTGGTCATAGGACCGAGAATATTGAATATCGTGCGAAGTCCCAGTTCACGGCGCGGGCCGATCGCGTGCTTCATGGCGCCATGGTGGGCGGGGGCGAACATAAATCCTACCCCGATCTGCTCTACGGCCCGAGCTACTTGATCGGGCGTCATACCCAGATTGATGTCTGCGGCTTCCAGCACATCAGCACTGCCGGAGCTGCTGGATACTGCCCTGTTACCGTGCTTGGCCACATGGCCGCCCGCCGCCGCGACCACAAAAGAGGCCGCGGTAGAGATATTGAAGAGATTGGCACCATCACCGCCGGTACCGACAATGTCCACCAACGGCTCGGCATTGACCAGGACCGGTGTCGCCAGTTCACGCATCACCTTGGCGGCGCCGGTAATCTCATCGATCGATTCCGATTTCATGCGCAGGGCAATCAGGAAAGCCGCGATCTGGGCATCGGTACATTGGCCTGTCATAACCTGGGTCATCACCGATTCCATCTCTTCCAGACTAAGGTCAAGATGCTCGGCAATATTACTGATCGCTTGTTTGATATCCATCTATCGGTCCTTTATCAATCCTTAGTTGTGACTCGAGGCCCACCAGGGAACCCCGTTACTCTATAGGGTGCCTAGATTGTCTGGCGCAGAAAATTGGCCAATAAATCATGACCCTGTTCTGTCAGTATGGATTCGGGGTGAAACTGCACGCCTTCGATCGCCAACTCGCGGTGGCGAACTCCCATAATCTCATCGACTGATCCATCCTCGAGTTCGGTCCAGGCGGTGATTTCCAGACAGTCGGGCAAGCTTTCCCGATCAATCACCAGCGAATGGTAGCGGGTAGCCGTCAGCGGGTTGCGCAGTCCCTCAAACACACCGGCATTGCGATGGTGAACCGGAGATACCTTGCCGTGCATCACCTGTCGAGCCCGGACAATACGGCCACCAAACACCTGACCGATACTCTGGTGCCCCAGGCAAATACCCAGTAACGGCACACGGCCAGCAAAGTGACGAATGACCTCCATCGAGATACCCGCTTCGTTCGGCGTACAGGGACCCGGCGAGACCACTATGCGCTCAGGGGCCAACGCCTCGATCTGATCCAGGGTGATTTCATCGTTACGGTGCACTTGCACCTCGGCGCCTAACTCCCCCAGATACTGCACCACATTGAAGGTGAAGGAGTCATAATTATCGATCATCAGTAACATAGTTGTGTGCTCCTTCGGCGATCAGTGTTCCAGTGAGTTCTGTACCATGGCCACGGCGCGGAAAATCGCACGCCCCTTGTTCATGGTTTCTTCCCACTCCAACCGTGGCACCGAATCGGCCACTACCCCGGCGCCCGCCTGAATATAGAGACGGTTGTCTTTGATCACTGCCGTGCGAATCGCTATGGCAGTATCCATATTGCCGTTCCAGGAGATATAGCCGACCGCGCCGCCGTACACACCGCGCTTGACCGGCTCCAGCTCGTCGATGATTTCCATCGCGCGAATCTTGGGGGCACCGCTCAGCGTACCGGCCGGCAAGGTAGCGCGCAGTACGTCAATGGGTCCTAGTCCCGGTTTCAGTTTGCCCTGCACATTGGAGACAATGTGCATCACATGGGAGTAACGCTCAATCACCATTTTATCGGTCAGCTCGACACTGCCAACTTCTGACACGCGGCCCGCATCATTGCGCCCCAGATCGATTAACATCAGGTGCTCGGCGATCTCTTTGGGGTCCGCCAGAAGGTCCTCTTCCAGTGCTCGGTCCTGCTCTTCGGTCAACCCGCGTTTACGGGTGCCGGCAATCGGCCGCACGGTGACCTGGCCATCTTCCAGATGGGCCAGAATTTCCGGTGAAGAACCAACAATATGAAAATCTCCCAGATTCAGGAAATACATATAGGGGGAAGGATTCAGGCAGCGAAGGGCTCGGTACAGATTCAGCGGCGGGGCCTCGAAGGGCACGCTCATACGCTGGGACACCACCACCTGCATGGCATCACCCGCCAAAATGTAATCCTTGATGCGGTCGACCGCACCCTCGAAGGCCTGCTGGCCAAACGCCGACTGGAAATCGTCTTCGGCCAACTGGGCGCCATCGCTAACCCGAAGATCAGCAACCGGAGCACTGCGTAATTTCTCTACCAGTTGGTCGAGGCGTTGATGGGCATGGTCATAGGCATTATCCATGACCGGGTCAACATGACAGATTAGAATGATCTTGCCACTGAGGTTATCGAATACCACCACCTCGTCGGAAACCATCAACAGAATGTCCGGATTACCTATATCATCTTGAGGTTCGCCTGGAGCGAGACGTGGTTCGATATAGCGTACCGAATCGTAGCCAAAATAGCCGACCAGACCACCATTGAAACGAGGGTGCTGAGCCGGTTCGGCGACCTTGTAACGTTGTTGAAACTGTTCGACAAAGTCCAGCGGATCTTCGCACTGATGACGCTCCAGCACCTTGCCATCGGTCTCGATGGTCACTTCGCTACCACAGGCTTTGAGTACCGTGTGACAAGGCAGGCCGATCATGGAATAACGCCCCCACTTCTCGCCGCCCTGTACCGATTCGAGCAGATAGGAGTATGGGCCGTCGGCCAATTTCAGGTAAGCACTGAGTGGGGTATCGAGGTCAGCAAGTACTTCGCGCATCACGGGGATACGGTTGTAGCCGGCATGTGCCAGCTGGGAAAACTGTTCGGGAGTCATCTCGGAATCCTTGTTATACCGGGATTAGGGGGCCTTAATCGTACGAACTAGCAGCTACTGGCATGCCATCGCCAGCTCAATCCCCGTATCCAGCGTCGGGTGACGCCAGCTTGTAATTTGGTATAACTCACTTCCTGCTCCACCGATTACTCTGGACAGCCCGCCAACACGGCATCCTAGGCTGATCGCTCTATGATGGCTACCCTATAGCAGCTTGGCCAGTGAATCAACCAGCAAGTCAGGACCGCTCGCGGCAATGGGTTCACCATGGTTGTAACCATAGCTGACACAGGCTATCGGCATTCCCGCTGCCCGGGCAGCCAGCAAATCATTCACTGAGTCTCCCACCATCAGGCACTGTTCCGGTGCTAGCCGCAACTGTTCAGCAACCGCCAGCAGCGGTGCCGGGTGCGGCTTTTTGTCTGGCAAACTATCGCCACCCAAGACTGGATCAAAGAATTCAGCAATACCCAGCGTCTCCAGCAGCGGCAGGGTAAAGGCGATCGGTTTATTGGTCACCAGTGCCTGGGCAACGCCCTGCTCCGCCAGAGTCTGCAAACATTCGAACACCCCCGGGTACAAACGGGCTCGCTCGCCATTGGTGGCCTGATAACTCTTCAGGAATCGGCCCATGGCATCATCGAATATGGCTTCAGCTGCATCACCGGCGGTGGCCTTTAAGGCTCTTTCGACCAGCTTGGCCGCGCCATTACCTACCCAATCTCGCACCTGCGTCTCAGTCGATAAGGGCAACCCTAATTGCTGCTGGAAGGCTTGCACGGCCCGATGCAGATCGGGCACGCTGTCCACCAGCGTGCCATCCAGATCGTAAATTACAGCGGCGGGTAAATGACCATCAAACAAAGAGCGCATAACTGTCTCTCTACTCCCAAAAGCCTATCAGGCCCTAATAGAATCTAGATGCCACCCATACAGAGGTATTTGATTTCAACAAAGTCATCGATGCCATAGCGGGAGCCCTCACGACCAATGCCCGACTCCTTAACGCCACCAAAAGGCGCCACTTCGCTGGATATGATGCCTTCGTTGGCACCCACAATGCCATATTCAAGGCCTTCGGAGACTCGCCATACGCGACCAATATCCCGAGAATAGAAGTAAGCCGCCAGGCCATAAGGGGTGTCATTGGCGACCGCAATGGCTTCCTCTTCGGTATCAAAGGGGATCAACGTGGCCACCGGGCCAAAAATCTCTTCGCTGGAAATATCCATCTGCTGGCTGACATCGGTTAACACCGTGGGCTGGTAATAGTTGCCACCCAGCGCATCGGGCTTACCGCCACAAACCACCTTGGCCCCTTGTTGCCGAGCGCCCTGTACCAGTTGATCAACCTTGTTAAGCGCCTGCGAGTTAATCAATGGTCCTGTAGTGACGCCCGCTTCAAAACCGTTCCCGGTTTGCAGCTGGGTAACGGCTTCGGTCAAACGGCGGGAAAATTGATCATAAATTCCACGCTGGACTAAAAAGCGATTGGCACAGACACAGGTCTGGCCAGCATTGCGGAATTTGGATGCCATGGCTCCGGCCACCGCAGCCTCCAGATCGGCATCGTCAAAGACAATAAAGGGCGCATTACCACCAAGTTCCAGGGCCACCTTTTTCACCGTCCCGGCGCATTGGCTCATCAACAACTTGCCAACCCGGGTAGAACCGGTAAACGAGAGCTTACGCACCCGTGGATGGGTCGACAATTCGGTGCCGACCGCAGGGGCATCATTACTGGTGACCACATTGAACACCCCTTTCGGAATACCGGCACGCTCGGCCAGCTCCGCCAATGCCAAGGCAGACAACGGTGTGTCCTCACCCGGCTTGACCACCGCCGTGCAGCCCGCCGCCAGCGCCGGGGCGACCTTGCGGGTAATCATCGCATTGGGGAAATTCCAGGGCGTAATCGCCGCGACAACCCCTATGGGCTGGCGAATAGTAAGTATGCGCTTGTCATTGCTGGGAGTGGGTATGGTCTCGCCATATACCCGCTTCGCTTCCTCGGCAAACCATTCCACGAAAGAGGCGCCATAGGCAACTTCGCCGCGGGACTCAAGCAGTGGTTTACCCTGCTCCGCGGTCATAATACGGGCCAGATCTTCCTGGTGCTGCATAATCAGCTCAAACCAGCGCTTGAGCAGACCGGCTCGATACTTGGCCGTCGTCTGCCGCCATTCGATACCCGCCTGATACGCCGCCTCTATCGCCTGCCGCGTCTCAAGCGCACCAAGATCGGCCACAGAGGCCAGGGTTTCGCCGTTCGCGGGATTGAGCACTGTAAACTCGGTGTTGTTGCCAGCAGACACCCATTCACCATTGATATAGGCTTGTGTCCTCAACAGGTCAGTATCGTTTAACGCAAGCATTCACCCCTCCCGACATTTAATTATTATTTACATTTTGTTCAATATATAAAACAAATAGGCGAGACTCCAAGCTTTTTGTAGCGAGAGCTTCAAAGATCAACACCCGGCGGCGCCCAGGTCCTAGCTTCAGTCAGAGGATGTTTTAACCGACGCCAGGGCATCACGCATCTTACCAATGGTTTGGGCGTAATCATCGGTGCCAAAAATGGCTGAGCCTGCGACAAAGGTGTCCGCACCCGCTTCGGCAATTTCACGAATATTGGCGGCCGAGACTCCGCCATCGACTTCCAGGCGAATATCAAGGCCGCTGGCATCGATCAGCTGCCGGGCCTGACGCAATTTGTTCAGGGTGTGAGGTATAAATTTCTGCCCGCCAAAACCTGGATTCACGGACATCAGCAAGACCATATCAAGCTTGTCCATCACATGTTCCAGGCAGTCGAGGCGAGTAGCCGGATTCAATACCAAACCCGCCTTACAACCTCCATCGCGAATCATTTGCAAGGAGCGGTCGATATGCTCGGACGCTTCGGGGTGGAAAGTGATATAGCTGGCACCGGCATCAATAAAACTGGCAATCATGCTATCGACCGGTTTGACCATCAGGTGCACATCGATGGGCGCACTGACGCCATGCTTGCGCAACGCTGCACAAACCATCGGGCCAATGGTCAAATTAGGCACATAATGATTATCCATGACATCGAAATGGACCACATCGGCACCGGCAGCGAGTACATTGTCCACCTCTTCCCCAAGTCGAGCAAAATCGGCGGATAGAATACTGGGAGCGATCAGAAAATCTTTCATCGGCTGAGGTCTCGTTGAGCTGATAAGGAAAAACGCCTATTGTACCTTAAATGCCAGTGCACTCTAGCTGCAAACACCTCTGCAACACCTTGCCAAACGGATTCTCCATGCCCTATATCAGGTCCTTGTTATGCGCTCTGATGGTTTTATTGCCGGTATCAGGACTAACCGCCGAAACTCCGGCGGATCCAGAACCAGCAAATGAAAGAGCGGAACCGCCAGGTACTGGGGTGCGCTTCAACTACGAACTCACCGAACGCTATGGGGGAACGGATCTGGTCGAGTTGCCTCTGGCCGATGAACAGGCAATCGGCCTTTACCTGCAACGCCGCAGCAGCAAAGATCTGGGCGCGGTCATTCTTGTCGCAGAATCCGGTCAACATGCCGATTGGCCGGTACTGATTGCACCACTGCGCAAGCAGCTACCCGAGCACGGCTGGCACAGTCTGAGTCTGGCCGCACCGATGCGCCCCGCACCGCCAGTGCCGCCACCCAGCGAAGGTTCCCAGGCAGAACAGGAAAGCGCCAGAGAAGAGCAATCCGTGAAATGGCTGGAGGCTCAACAACGGTTTAAACAACAACTTGGGGCCAGGGTGCTGGCCGCCAGCGAATACCTGACGAACCTCGGCATCCAGCCCCAGGTGCTATTGTTGACCGGCTCAACGGCAGAGCCTGTGCTAGGCTTTCTGGCCGAGCAGAAAGCCCCCTTTGCCGCACTGGTTCTTGTCCAGGTCAATAACGATGAGGATGACAAGCTCGTTAAGCTGCTGGAACAAACCCCTCAGCTCACGCTGGATCTCTATTACGGCCAGGCCTATCTGGATGATTCAGCGGAGCGTTACGCCGCGGCTCAACGCGCAGGCAACTCACAGTTTCACAGAATCAACTTGAGCGGACCTCAAAACAGTATTGATGCCAGCAACCAACAACTGATCAAGCGCGTTAGCAGCTGGTTACAGCGGTACCCCGGAGGAGGACGTTAAAGGCTGGCAAGATAGGCCCCGTCACCTTACCGATTTCCCTTACGGTGGCTTTTAAGGACTTCGTAGGCCGCCTGAATCTCCTGCGCTTTCTCTTTAGCCACTTCCATCATCTCTTTAGGCAGCCCCTTAGCCACCAGTTTATCGGGATGATGCTGGTTCATAAGCTTGCGATAGGCCCGTTTGAGCTCGCTATCGCTGACACTGCTTTGCACCCCCAATACTGCGTAGGCATTTCGTACCTCTTGCTCCTGGTTCGGTCGCTCGGCACCTGCTTGTCGCTGGGAACGGGAATGAAAGGCTCGCTGGGCCTGAAAACGCTGATGAATCAACTCGAAACCAAAGCGGGTCAACCCCAGGGCATCGCACGCGGCCATCAGGACGGTCAGTTCTGCATCACTCATCGCCCCATCGGCATAAGCGGCTTGCAATTGCAGCTCGATAAACATCTGGATCAGGCTACTGCCACCACCACTGGCCCTTAGCGCTGCCAGCTCGGCGGAGATATCGGCACCATCTCGCTTGCCTTCATTGAACAGGCGAATGGCCTCCTGACGCTGTTCATCGGTTAGTCGCATATGGTCCATCAGAGCTGTGGCAAGCTGAATCTCACTTTCTGACACCCGCCCATCAGCTTTGGCCAGCTTACCCATCACCTTGAAGGTGGCGTTAAAGAAAGCTGTTTGCGCCGAGACACTGCCAACCCGAGCAAAATCACCACCGGCTCGCCCGCCTCGCATCACACGCCACTGATTGCTTCTGTCAATCCAGTGTCCGATCAACCCCAGCAAAATAGCACCAAAAGGCCCTCCCCAGAAAAAACCCAACGCTGCACCAATGATGGTTCCAACCCACATGGTTACTTCTCCCCAACCCTTGTACCCATACGTAAATGCGCCTCCAATTGCTGCAAGCGTTCTATAGTGCCAACATCGCTCCAATGGCCCGAATAATACTCGCCGCTTACCTTACCCTGTCCCATAGCCTGACGCAGCAACGGTGCCAGCGCAAATTTACCCGGACTGGCGCCGGCAAACAGTTCAGGGTGAATAATGCTGACACCGCTAAAAGTAAGGCATTGATCTCCGCAGGGCTCTACAGTGGAACCCTGCAAGGCAAAATCGCCCTCGGGGTGATGTTCCGGGTTATCCACAAGCACCAGATGCGCAAGCTGGTCAATATCACCGCACAAACGACCGAGCGGAAAATCTGTCCAGACATCGCCATTGATTAACAGAAAGGGGTCCGATCCCAGCAACGGCAAGGCATTGAACACCCCGCCACCGGTTTCCAAAGGCTCATCCTCTGGAGAATAGGTAATCTGTAATCCCCATCGAGCACCCGAGCCCAAATGCGTTTCGAGCTGCTCCCCCAACCAGGCATGATTGATTACCACCCGGGTACAACCTTCGGCGGCCAAACGCTCAAGGTGATATTCAATAAGGGGTTTACCCAAGACTGGGATCAGGGGTTTAGGGGTAGCGAGGGTTAACGGACGCATACGCTTACCCAAACCCGCAGCGAGAATCATCGCTCTCATTATGATGGTTTTACCTGTGTTAACTAAGCCGTCCGACGTCTTCGCCGCAAAGCACAACACCTTAATTCAATGAGGCGCTCAAGCTCAATAGATAGGCGAGACTCTTTCATGGCAAGACAACAACATTACAGATCAATCCGATTGACTGCTGTTTCGGACTAGCCCATCACCCGAGGAATGCTTTATCATCACCCCTTGCCTGTCCGGCATCGGGACAGCAAGCGAAGAACCATAACCGTTCCCACACTTTTCCGACAGGACGCCCGGACAGTTCCCATTATGGCAGTATCTAACATCCCCTTTAAACTGCGCTTTCCTTTAATCGTTGGCGCCGGCTTATTGATTTCGACAGGCACCACCGCCGACGCCTCGGGCAGTGATGGCCGCTGGCGCTGTTTTCCTGACAGTTCAAAAAACTGGGTGTGTGAACCCCTGGGAGCTTCCCCCGGCCAAGCCGTGCCAAATACGCCGATTGGCGCTACAGCCTCACCGGCCACCTCATCAGCAGCCCAAACAGCCAGCGCTCAATCTCCTCAGTTACGGTTAAATCTTGATTGGGTGCCCGTCGCCCAGCTGAACGAAGAGCAACGCGAAGGCTTGCCCGCCAGCTGCGGTGGTCGATATATAGAGCCGGAACGTGTCGGTAAGGATTTTAAAGGCGACATTAACCAAGCCCCCATCCATGCAGAATCCGACACATCCGACTACAAGGCAGGTGAAAAAGCGACCTTCACAGGCAATGTGATCGTTCGTCAGGGCTATCGCGAAGTGCGCAGTGATAAGGCCCGCCTATTCGAACAAACCGAAATGGGTGAGTTCGAAGGCAATGTCATCATGCGTGAGCCCAACCTGCTCGTTGTCAGCGATAAAACCCGACTACAAACCCAAAGTGGTCGCATGGATGCCGAAGGCGTTAACTTCGCCATGCACGATGCGCACAGCCGCGGACAGGCACAGCAGTTTGTGCGCCGCGAAGATGGCATTATCGAAATGACCGATGCCAGCTACACTACCTGTGCACCCAACGATAACAGTTGGGTACTGACCGGTAGCGAAGTCAGCATCAGCGATGAGACCGGCTTCGGTAGCGCCACCCACGCGGTGCTGCGAGTCAAAGATGTTCCGGTGTTTTACACGCCTTATATCCACTTCCCGATCGATGATCGACGCCAGTCAGGCTTCCTCTACCCTGAACTGGGTTACAGCAGCGAAAGCGGCACCGACATCATCGCGCCCTATTACCTGAACCTGGCACCCAATTACGATGCCACCATCACCCCCCGCTTGCAGACCAAGCGAGGGGTATCGCTCGAGTCGGAATTCCGCTACCTCACCGAGAGTAGCGAGGGAGAGATCGGCGGATCCTTCCTGCCAAGTGATAACCTCAAAGACGAAAACCGTAATTACGATGAAAATCGCTGGCTGGTCAATCTGGAGCATGAGCACCAGATCACTTCCCGTTGGGACGCGACCCTGGATTTTGCCAACGCCAGCGATAAAGATTATTTACAGGACTTCGGCACATCGCTGGAAGTCGAATCAACCGACAATCTCAACCAACAGTTTGAAACCCGCTATCGTGGTGGTGATGATGACCTCTATTGGTCACTGCTCGCCAATGCCCAAGCGTTCAAGAACATGCGCCAGGACAAGGATGATCCTTACGAGAAACTGCCTCAGATAGAATTCCAGGGCGGCTGGAATGCTAACCAACAACTCAGCTTCAGTTGGCTGGCCGACGCCACCTACTTCACTCGTGACGACGACTGGAAATATATTGGTAAAGTGCCTGAAGCTAACAGGAACTCATTTGATCAGCGCTACGATGTCGAGCGTAGCATCTATGAAGAAGGTACCGATGAGATCACCAACGCCAACGGCACTCGAGTCTACCTCGAAACCGGCAGCAGCTATCGCTGGCAATGGCCTTTTGCGTACATAGAACCCACGGTCAAAGCCAAGACTCTGCACTATAAATTATCCAACCTGGATCGAGCAGCCTTCGATGATCCGAACACCAATCCTGGCGGGCGCAAATACGACACATCACCGTCCACCAGCACACCGATGTTCAGCCTCGACAGTGGACTCTATTTTGATCGTGCCAGCAGCTATTTCGGTAGCAGCTTTACCCACACTCTGGAGCCACGCCTGTTCTACCTGTACGTCCCTGAACAGGACGATCAGGAACAGAATCCGCTGTTCGATACCGGCGAATACAATTTCAGCTACGACTCCCTATGGCGTGAAGATCGCTTCAGCGGCCGTGACCGACTGGCGGATGCCAACCAGGTGTCGCTGGGCATCACCACCCGCTTACTGAACGATAGCGGCTTTGAAACCCTGCGCTTTGCGATTGGTCAAACCTACTACTTTGAAGATCGTGAAGTACTGGTCGATCCGTATTACGGGAAAGACCAGAGCGAAGACGGTGCCGACAGTAACCTCAGCCAGGGCCGCGAATGGACTCTGGATGAAGCCGAAGCGTCCAGCTCACCTATCGCGTCTGAACTCGTCTGGAACTTCAGCCGTGCCAGCAGTATTCGCCAGGAGTGGGTCTACAACACCGACCAGAGCTGGAACCAGGACTATCTCTTCGCTTACCGCTACAATCCCGACCCGGCACGCATGCTGGATGTTGCTTACCGCTACGAAAAACGCCCGGATAGAACCGTTAAGGACGATGACGGTAACGCCATTGCGGGACAGTTCGATGATGGCAGCATCTCCCAGTCGGATATCTCGGCTATTTGGCCCATTTACGGTAACTGGAGCTTTTTGGGGCGCTGGAACCATGACCTGACCAACAACGAAAGCCTTGAAGTGATGGCAGGAACCGAATACGACAGTTGCTGTTACAAAGTACGCTTCCTGTTCCGCCAGTCACTGAGCGGCAGCACTGACGACATTGAGAATGCCAACACCGAGAATGCCTTTGTATTACAATTCGTGCTCAAGGGACTGGGAGGCTTTGGAACCAACACCCGCTTCCTGGAAGGCATTAAAGGCTATGAAGAATACGACAAGAGTAGTGGTGTGAAATGAAATTGATGCGAACAATTGCCTTAGGCGCAACCCTGACCCTTTCGAGCTTAACCGCTCATGCCCAGATCGAACCGTTAGACCGCATCGCTGCGATCGTGAACGATGATGTGGTGATGTACTCTGAACTTGAGCAACGTATCTCGAGCGTTGAAAACCAGATTCGTAGCCGCAATGGTGTTATGCCACCACGGGAGATCCTGCAGAGTCAGGTGATGGAACGCCTGATTATGGAGAGCATTCAACTCCAGATCGGTGAACGTTCCGGTATTCGCATCGACGACCAAACCCTGAACAACACCATGCAGAGTATTGCCAAGCGCAATAATATGAATCTGGTTGAATTCAAGGCGGCCATTGAAGCGGATGGCGCCTCCTATGCTGAGGCTCGTGAGCAAGTGCGTCGGGACCTGACCATCAACCGCATTCGCCAGGCGCGGGTGAATGATCGCATTCGTATCTCCGACCAGGAAGTACGCAACTTTGAGCTTTCGGAAGAGGGTCAATATGAATTATCCGCGGATTATCGCTTGTCTCATATTCTGATCCCCTTACCCGATGCGGCCTCTCCCGAGCAGATTGCACAGGCCAAGCAGACCGCAGGCAAGCTTTATCAGGAGCTGCTGGCCGGGGCCGAGTTTGAAAAGATGGCAATTACCTATTCTCGGGGCCAGTCGGCCCTCGATGGTGGCGATCTCGGCTGGCGAAAAGCCGATCAGATGCCCAGCCTCTTCGCGTCCCAGATCACCTCATTGAACGTCGGTGAGATTGCTCGCCCTATCCGCAGCGCCAGTGGCTACCATATTGTACGCTTGGCCGATAAACGGGGTGATAACAAGATGATGCAGCGCCAGTACGATGTCCGCCACATTCTGATCAAACCTAACGAGATCCGCCGCGACGAGGACGCCAGAATACTCCTGGTTCAGCTTTATGATCGCATTGCCGATGGCGAATCCTTTGAAGAACTGGCTCGGGCTCACTCTGACGATACCGGTTCTGCACTCGAAGGCGGGCGTCTGGAATGGGTGAACCCCAACGACCTGGTGTCGGAATTCCAACAAGTCATGAAATCAATGCCCCACGGGGAAGTGAGCCAACCCTTCAAAACCCAGTATGGCTGGCACATTCTTGAAGTACTGGGCGAGCGTAACCAGGATATGAGCCTGGCTGTTAAGGAAAACCGTATTCGTAATATCCTGCACAACCGTAAATTCAACGAAGAGGTTGAGCTGTGGTTGCGGGAGATTCGCGACGACACCTACGTCGAGCTCAAAATCTAAACGGAAGCCTTGCCGATGCCTGCCCCTATTGTCATCACCAGTGGTGAGCCTGCGGGTATCGGCCCGGAACTCTGCGTACAACTGGCGCAACAGGCCCTGGATACCCCATTTACCGTTATCGGTGACCCTCAATTGCTACGGCAAAGAGCCGAGCAACTTCAACTTCCGTTAGCCCTTCACGAAATAGGCGAGAAGGACCTGACTTCCGGGCAGGGTCTGCCCCCCCATCAGCCTGGAGAGATAAACCTGATCTCCACCCCGCTCGCCTCCCAAAGCGTATCCGGCCAGCTGGACACCGCTAACGCACGCTATGTCCTCAACACCCTGGATATTGCAATACAAGGCTGCCTCAAGGGTCATTTCTCCGCCATGGTCACCGCCCCCGTGCATAAGGGCGTTATTAACGATGCCGGCATAGCATTTAGCGGGCACACCGAGTACCTCGCCGAACAAACCCAGACGCCCATGGTGGTAATGATGTTGGCAACCGAAGGGCTTCGAGTCGCATTGGTGACCACTCACCTGCCCCTTCGAGAGGTCGCTGACCAGATCACCCCGGATCGATTGCGCCGGGTGATCCGCATATTGCACCAGGATCTGATTCACAAGTTCGGCCTGGCCGAGCCTCGCATACTGGTGTGCGGACTTAACCCTCACGCAGGTGAAGGTGGCCATCTTGGGCGAGAAGAGATCGAAGTCATCGAACCCGTACTGGATCAATTGCGCGAAGAATCAATGCAGTTGATCGGTCCCTTACCAGCCGATTCACTGTTCACCGAACACCATCTGGATGACGCCGATGCAGCCCTGGCGATGTTCCACGACCAGGGACTTCCCGTACTCAAACACAAAGGGTTCGGGAAAGCGGTGAATATTACTCTCGGTTTACCTATAATCCGCACGTCTGTGGATCATGGTACCGCCCTGGATCTTGCCGGAACCGGCAAGGCCGACCTGGGTAGCCTGTTAACCGCCTTTCGTTACGCCCAACAGATGAGTGCCGCACAAAGCCGCCCATCCGACTGAGAGATTGCATGTCGCAAAAATCGCCGTTTGAGCATCGCGCTCGCAAACGTTTCGGCCAGAATTTCCTCCACGACGCTGGAGTAATCAACCGAATCATACGCGCCATTGCGCCCAAATCCAGCGACCACCTGGTTGAAATCGGCCCAGGTCAAGGCGCCTTAACCCGTGACCTGGTCGACTCCGGTGCTCGCCTTGACGTGGTAGAGTTGGATCAGGATCTGGTACCCCTATTGCTGGCCAATTTCTCACTGAAAGACAACTTTCACCTTCACCAGGGTGATGCGCTGCGCTTTGACTTCAGCCAACTGCAACAACAGGGTGAGAAACTGCGAGTAATCGGTAACCTGCCCTACAACATTTCCACGCCTCTGATGTTTCACCTGTTGAGCTATCAGGATCTCATCGAGGATATGCACTTTATGCTGCAAAAAGAGGTGGTAGATCGCCTCGCAGCAGGCCCTGGTGATAAGCATTATGGCCGCTTAGGTATCATGGTTCAGTATTATTGTCAGGTGGACTCGCTGTTCCCCGTGGGTTCCGGAGCCTTCAATCCGGCCCCCAAGGTGGAATCAGCCATTGTTCGCTTGCGCCCTTACAAGGAAAGACCCCATATGGCACAGGATGTAAAACAGCTGGAAACGGTCGTGAGAACTGCCTTTACCCAGCGCCGAAAAACTCTTAGAAATGCCCTCAAAAGCCTGATCACTGCAGACAGTATTGAGTCTCTGGGTATCGATGCTGCGTCCCGACCGGAGCGTATAACCCTGGCAGAATTCGTGGCCATCAGTGATCACATCAGCAATAACCCCACGGAGCCCTGAGAGGTCATGCCCACATATGCAATTGGTGACATCCAGGGCTGCTTCGAGCAGTTACAGGATTTGCTGGCGCTGATTGAGTTCAATCCGAAACATGACCGTCTCTGGGTAGCCGGAGATCTGGTCAACAGAGGGCCACAATCCCTCGAAACCCTACGCTATCTTCGCAGTCTCGGTGATCGCTGCGTCTGCGTACTGGGCAACCATGATCTGCACCTGCTGGCCGTTGCCGAAGGCATCATGCGCAATCGCAACCAGGACACCTTAACTCCAATTCTGGACGCTCCCGATCGCGACGAACTACTGCAATGGCTGAGACAATTGCCGCTGGTGCATCATTGCCCTGATCTGGGTTTTACCATGGTACATGCCGGTATTCCGCCGGGTTGGTCGCTGAAGGCATCCTTAAATCGCGCCGCAGAAGTTGAGTCCGTATTGCGCAGCGACAACTACCGGAAGCTGCTGAAAAATATGTACGGTGATGAACCCGCCTGCTGGCACAAAAACCTTAAGGGCTCACGACGCTTGCGGGTGATCATCAACTATCTGACCCGCATGCGTTTCTGCCGGCAGGACAACACCCTGGATCTCGATCAGAAAAGCGGTGCTAACAACCCGCCTCAGGGCTTTGCTCCCTGGTATCAGCACGAAAAGCGTAAATGTGCCGATCAACGCATCATTTTTGGTCATTGGGCCGCGCTGGAAGGCAAAGCCGATCATCCCAATGTATTTGCCCTGGATACCGGTTGCGTCTGGGGCGGACAATTGACCGCCCTGACCCTGGAAACCGGTGAGTTAACGTCGCTCAACTGTCCATTGCCGGAATTTCGTTAGCCGCACCCCCAGCCTCGGCAACATGGCTTCGCCAAAATAGAGAGCCAGAGCCGACACAATCATCAATGCCCCCACCACAGTCGTCAGGGTCAAGGCTTCATCGTTCAGCAAATGTCCCAACATCAAGGCAAAACAGGGCGTCATCATCGGAATCAACGACACTTGGCTAGCAGTCAAATTTCGCAATATGTAGAAATACAACACAAAGCCGATCACTGAACCAAAAAACGCCAGATAGAGAATCGCTAATACCGAACGAGCCCCCGGGATTTCCACTTCAGCAGGGCTCATCAGCGCCCAGAACACCACAAACACCGGTATCGACAATATCAAACTGCCTGTGGCTTGTTGCTGGGGGTCAACTGCCGCATCGAGCCGCTTGACCCAAACCGCACTGACACAAAACAGAGCAACCGCCGTCAAGTTGACCAACAAGGCCGGTAGCTGTCCACCGTCCAGCACCATGTCCCCGGAAAACACCACCATGAGCCCACTCAGCGCGAGCAGCAAGCTGAGTAACCGTATTCTGGTAAAGGCTTGTTCACGCAAAACCAAAGTAGCAATCACTCCGGTTATCAGGGGTGACAGCCCGAACAGAACCGACATTACTCCCGACGGCAAGGTCTGGGCGGACCAATACACCAATAACATACAGCCCCAGATACCCAGGCTCGCGGCAAAATAGCTGCGCAGCGCCTGACCGCGCCAGACCATGCGTCCACCCAGAATTTTTAATAACAACCAGGAAAGAATGGCTGCTACTCCCATACGCGCAAACACAGCATCGACAAAGTAGACCGATTCCACACTCCACTTGATACCTAATGGAGTGGTGGACCAGATCAAAACCACCCCGATGTATGCCAACAACACCTTCATTAAACTCTCTCCCTGAACTTATCGAGCATGATGCTCTCTCCTCACTACCCTATCCGTGGCAGCAATAACTTCTACGGCAACAAAAAAGGCCGCAGGAGAATCGCTGCGGCCTTTTGGAAAAACGCTGTTTACTCAGCAGTTTCGCGCCGCACGCCGCCAGCGACCCCAGACATAAATCGCCAGGAGCTGCTCTTGTAGTGCGCGTTTGAATTGGTGCTGAGTTTTCATTGCTTCAGTGTGCAGTGCATCTTCAACGGGGTCAATGCCGCTCCTGTTTTTTTCGCACCACCTTTTTCTGCACACACCACGAGAAAACAATTGCCCCAAGACCCAGGGTTGGCTTTCTCGAGCAAACTATCACCACGGGGTGGACATATCCTCTCGCTTCCTTACACTCGAGCTTCATCGATTTACAGATCCTTCCACCCGCCTTTGCCCCAACCTCAGGAGAAAGACCATCACGATGAAAACTTACCTGGTTGGAGGCGCTGTACGGGATGCCATGCTCGGCAGAGCCGTTAAGGATCGAGACTGGGTTGTGGTCGGCGGTGAAGCTGAGCATATGAAGCGTATGGGTTTTAAACCCGTGGGTCGCGATTTCCCGGTCTTCCTCCACCCCGATACTCAGGAGGAGTATGCTCTGGCTCGCACCGAACGCAAAAGCGGCCATGGCTACGGTGGGTTTGAGTTTCACGCCACCCCGGATGTCACTCTGGAGGAGGATCTCAAGCGTCGAGACCTGACCATCAATGCCATGGCGCGGGATGAATCGGGCCAGTTAATCGATCCTTACAACGGGGCCATGGATCTGGAAAATCGCTGTCTGCGTCATGTTTCAGAGGCGTTCTGCGAAGACCCGCTACGGGTTCTCCGTGTCGCCCGCTTTGCCGCTCGCTACTACCATATGGGCTTTTACGTGGCCGAAGAAACCCTCGAACTGATGCGAACAATCGGCCAATCGGGGGAACTCAACCATCTGGTACCCGAACGGGTATGGCAGGAAACCTGCTCAGCACTAGCTGAACCGGACGCCGACCATTACTTTACTACCCTGATTGACTGCGACGCCCTGCCCATTGTGCTGCCCGAAATGGCAAACGCTATCCAATCCCTGGAGCAATTTCCCCTGCGAGCATTACGACTGGCCCTACAAAATGGGTTATCAGTGGTAGAGCGCTTTGCCTGTGTATCCCTGCAAACACTCAAGGGAGATAAGGCAAGTATTGAAGTACTGCAAAAGCTATGCAAACGCTTACGCTTGCCTCAACCATACTCTGAGCTTGCTCGACTGTTAAATCAGCACCTCCCGGTGCTGCAGCAGGAAGATTGGCGAGCCGAAACCCTCTGGCCCTTGCTGGAACGGTTAGATGCCCTGCGCCGACCAGAACGCCTGCAATCATTACTCGAATGCATCGCCACTGTCTCGGACCTGCAACAACAGCCAGCATTGCCCCGGGAGGTCATGACGCTGGTGCAGCAAGCTCGTAGCATCAACGCGCAAAACCTTATGTCGCAGGGCATTCAAGGTCCCGCACTCGGTAAAGCCCTAAGAGCATTGCGCATCGAACACACCCGACTCTGGATAAACCAAACAGCAGCAGGAGACAGTCACCATGGATGAAGCACTTATTATCACCGGTGCTGGCACCCGGGTGGGATTGCATTGCGCGCTGCGTCTACACCAACAAGGTTATAAGGTGCTGGCTCATTACCATACCGAGCGCGAAGAGCTGGAGCAGTTACGTCAGCGGCAGATTCCCTGCCTGCAAGGTGACCTGTCGACGCGTGAAGGCATAGAACAGCTTGCCGAAGCCCTGGTCGACCGGTGCACATCCGTCCGCGCCCTGATTCATAATGCATCCGCCTTTGAAACCACACCGACTGATGCCACCGCAGCGACCGATCTTTTTGGCCGCTTTTACCATATCCATATGCTGGCCCCCTACCGACTTAATCAGGCATTAAGCAAGGCGCTCAACAACTGCACAGCAGAACACAGTGACATCGTCCATATCACTGATATTTTTGCCGATAACCCGAATCCGGTATTCGATATCTACTGTGCCAGTAAAGCCGGCCTGGCCAACCTCAATCTTTCCTTTGCCAAGCAATTAGCGCCAAAGGTAAAGGTCAATGCTATCGCCCCAGGCCCCATTCGCTTTAAGGCGTGGCACAGCGAAGCCGTGCAAAACAGCATTATTGAACAAACCCTGCTGAAAACCGAAGGAGGCGAAGAAGCCATATACCTTGCGGTACAGTGCTTACTGGACAACCCTTATATGACCGGTGGCACGATCAAGGTAGATGGTGGTCGCTCCATCGCCAACCTCTAACCCCCCCTCAAAGTTGAGCACGCAGGTCGGCAACCCTGGAGATCGAGGTGTCTGCCCCGACAACCAACCTGCCAGCTCGGCCGCTATCGCCCGATAATAGTTTTCCCGGATGTCGCCAGCGGACCATAATTCACCCTCCGGCATCTCTACCAGGGTATCCAGGTCCGCAGGTCGATCGATATTCTTACGATCAGGATGGGAACGATCCCGACCCAGCTGTTCCTCGAGGCCATTGGTCCATTGCTTAAGCTCTGTCACCGATAATTCCGTTTCAAGATAGAGCATAAAATTAATGAAATGGTTAGGGGTCTCCACACCATCAGGCTCGGTATGAATCAAGCTGCTGAGACTGCAACTGCCAAATCGATGCAATACCGCCCGAATGATCTGCTCGCAGTGATACCGAGGAGACAAATTGCTACCTACCCCAATCAGATAAGCAGACCGCTTAGCTGAGCTCATCACGCCCTCGCTCGCACTCGATAACCGCCATGGCCGGAGCAATCGCCTTGGGTTTGCGTATTCGAACGCCCACCCGACTAGCCGGATAGCGATTCAATAACATCTGCAAAATGCTGTCGGCCAATGCCTCGATTAATTGAAAGCGGCTTTGCTGACAAAGGTCGGTGACGTGCTCGGCTATATCGGCATAATTCAAGGCGTCGTCGAGATCATCGGAGGCGAAGGCGGCGGAGAAATCCGTAAGCAGCCACAGGTCCAGTATCAACGGCTGGGTTTGTTGCTGCTCCCAGTCATACACCCCGATGATCACCTCTACCGATAAATTGTCGATCGATACTTTATCCAAGCTACCCATGCCTAATTTGTTTTCTCCGCGTCGATATTCTGAGCACCTAAGGGTTGCAACTGATCCATTGGCCAACGCGGGCGTGGCTTATTGCCCAATGCCTCTCGCTCTCCGGCCAGCAACCTTTGACAACCGGCAAAGGCAATCATGGCACCATTATCCGTACAAAATTCAGGGCGTGCGTAAAACAGTTCCCCTTCCTGCTTGGTGGCCATAGCCCCCAGGCCTTCGCGCAATTTACGGTTTGCGCTGACACCACCGGCGATCACCAAGCGCTTAAATCCCGTCTGCTTGAGCGCACGACGGCATTTGATCACCAGCGTGTCGACCACCGCTTCTTCAAATGCTCGCGCAATATCGGCCCGGGTTTGCTCATCGCAAATCCCGCCCTCACTATGTTGGGCGACGGTGTTAAGGGTAAAGGTTTTCAGGCCACTGAAACTGAAATCGAGTCCCGGGCGATCGGTCATTGGCCGCGGAAAACGAAAACGGCCGGCGGCTCCGTGCTGAGCCAGTGCAGCAATTCGTGGGCCGCCCGGGTAATCCAGCCCCATCATTTTGGCCGCTTTATCGAAGGCTTCCCCGGCGGCGTCATCCAGCGATTCACCCAGTAAACGATATTCACCGATACCGGTCACCTCAACCAGCTGGGTATGCCCCCCGGAGACCAAAAGCGCGACAAAAGGGAACGCTGGCGGATTGTCTTCCAGCATGGGGGCCAGTAGATGTCCCTCCATATGATGCACCCCCAGCGCCGGCACCCCCCAGGTATAAGCCATGGCCTGTGCCGTACAGCTGCCGACCATCAGGGCGCCAATCAATCCAGGGCCTGCGGTGTAGGCGATAGCATCAATCGAGCCAGATGCTATTTGGGCCTCATCCAACACCCGCTGGACCAGTGGTAGCACGCGCTGGACATGATCTCTGGAAGCCAGCTCTGGAACCACGCCGCCATATTCAGCATGCATCTCGGTTTGACTGAACAGGGCATCGGCTAGCAACCCCTGATCGCTGTCATAAAGGGCGATACCTGTCTCATCGCAGGACGTCTCTATCCCCAGAACCTTCATTAAGCCCTCACTATATCTGCCATAATCCGCTCTCTGCGGCGAATCATACTGGCAAGGCGAGCTGATTGCATCCGTAGCCAGCAAAGTCCGTTATACTATTTTTACTGGCAGTGCTTTGCATTTAAGGATCAAAGACAGTAACATGCGCTGCCCTGATATGGGGATTGGTGCAATTGTCACCAATTTCACTTAATTGAAACCACATTTAATAGGAAGGTGATTAGCTAATGCCTGCGGTAAAAGTTAAAGAAAACGAGCCTTTTGACATTGCCCTGCGTCGGTTTAAGCGCTCCTGCGAGAAGGCCGGGGTTCTGGCTGAAGTTCGTCGCCGTGAGCACTACGAGAAGCCCACTACTGTGCGTAAGCGCGCTGCAGCTGCTGCTGTAAAGCGTCACGCCAAGAAGGTTTCTCGCGAGCAGAAACGTCACGTACGCTTGTACTAGTCGACTATTTGTTCCTGTCTCGATTCCGATGAGTAATAGCACCAAGCAAAGCCTGACCGAGGCTATGAAAAGCGCCATGCGAGCCAAAGACAAGGCTCGCCTGGGCGTCATTCGCATGGCTCTGTCTGAGTTCAAGCGCATCGAAGTGGATGAGCGCATTGAAGTCGATGAGGCTCGCTCTATTGCTATTCTCGACAAAATGGTCAAGCAGCGCCGCGATGCGCACGCTCAATACCAGGATGCCGGGCGAGACGATCTTGCAGAACAGGAATCCTACGAGGTTTCGGTTCTGCAAGAGTTCCTGCCCTCTCAACTGACCACCGACGAACTGCAGTCTTTGATCAACGACACCATTAAAGAGTCCGGTGCCGAATCCATGAAAGACATGGGCAAAGTCATGGGCACCCTGAAAGCCAAAGTACAGGGCCGCGCTGACATGGGCGTTGTCAGCAAAATGATCAAGGCCACCCTGGCCTAACCCCTGACACCCGCATCACTGTGATACACTGGCCTCCTGTTTTTTACGGGTAGCACACTGCCAATGGCCGGCCTGATTCCACAACCTTTTATCGACGACCTTCTTGCTCGAACCGACATCGTTGATGTGGTGGGTTCACGAGTCAAACTGCGTAAGTCCGGTAAAAATCATTCTGCCCTGTGCCCTTTCCACCAGGAAAAATCGCCATCATTTAGCGTCAACGCAGACAAGCAATTCTATTATTGCTTTGGCTGCGGCGCTGCCGGTAACGCGATCGGTTTTATCATGGAATTCGATCGCCTCGAATTTCCGGAAGCCGTGGAAGATCTGGCCAACAAGCTAGGCCTTGAAGTACCCCACGAAGCCAGCAGCCACCAAAACATTGAACAAAAGCAGCGACTCAATACACTGTACGAGTTACTGGAAAATGCCAACGATTATTTCCAACAGCAACTGCGCGAACACGATCAGCGACCACGAGCGGTCAACTACCTGAAGCAACGCCAACTCTCCGGGGCCATTGCCCGCCAGTTTGGAATCGGCTACGCACCTCCCGGCTGGGACAACCTGCAACAAGCCTTGCAAAGCCCTGAACATGGAGAAGCTGAACTGCTTGAGGTCGGGCTGCTGGTCGAGAACGAAGAAAAGAAAACCCGGTACGATCGTTTTCGGGATCGTATTATTTTCCCCATTCGCGATACCCGCGGACGTACCATCGGTTTCGGAGGGCGCGTACTGGGTGACGACAAGCCCAAATACCTGAACTCACCCGAGACACCGGTTTTCCATAAGGGACAGGAGCTTTACGGTCTTTATGAAGCTCGACAGGCCAACCGCCAACTGCAGCAACTGATCGTTGTTGAGGGTTATATGGACGTAGTGGCCCTGGCGCAACATGGCATCAATAACGCCGTCGCCACCCTTGGCACCGCAACCAGCACCGACCATATCAACCGCTTATTCAAAGTTGTTCCCGATATTGTGTTCTGCTTCGATGGCGATGCTGCCGGCCGTAAAGCCGCCTGGCGCGCCCTGGAATCCACCCTGCCAGCCATGAACGACGGCCGACAATGTCGCTTCCTGTTTCTACCCGACGGGGAAGATCCAGACAGCCTGGTTCAGCAAGAGGGAGCCAGCGGTATGCGCGAACGAATACAAAACGACGCCCTACCTCTCGACCGCTTCCTGTTTGATCAACTGAGCAAAGATCTGGACATGGAAAGCATGGATGGCTGCGCTCGCCTGACTCACCTGGCGACGCCGCTCCTGCAACAACTACCCGATGGGGCCTTTCGCAGCTTAATGTTACGAAGGCTGGCCAACCTGACCGGACTCGAAGCACAGGAACTGCGGGAACGTATCGAGGATACCCCTAAGGCACCCTCTCAAGAGCAAACCGGCCCGGTACAACAAAACACCCAGCCACCCAGGTCTTTTTCTCGCACCCCATTTAACAATCAACCCAGACAGCGGCATGACATCTCCCTTGGCAACTTAAAGCCTGTACAACAAGCCCTGTTTCTATTGCTGCGCTACCCCGAAATCGTCCATAAAACTCCCGACATCAGCCGCCTGCAATCGAGCCCCGACAGCGACAATCAAGCACTACTAAAAGTGATCGAGACATTAAAAGCCCATACAACCCCGACTCTTGGGGCCCTGCTAGGCTCTATTTATGGAACCGAAGAACTGGAACCCATACTGGCACCCGCCAAACGAAATCCAGAACTGCCAACGGATGAGCCAACGCAACTCTATAGCGATATCCTGAACAGCATTTGCCAGCAAACACAGCAGGCGGAAAACCATCAACGTATGACCAAACTGGTGAGCGATAATCAGGGCGCTTTAACCAGTGACGAAAAGCACACACTGAAGGCGCTGTTCAAGGCAAAGCGGGAAAGTTTGAACTAGCCTGACAGCTGTCAGAAAAAAATCATTCACCAATGGTTGCAAAGCGACCACTCACTCCCCATATAGTTAATCAATTCTCAAGTTTGCCCGGCACAGAGCTGGCACAAAATGCCAGATCTACGCTATAATTGCTCGCTTACCGTTTTATCAGGTAACCCCGCTTTTCGTTGTTAATAGGGTTGATATGTCCGCAAGTGCACAACAGCAGTCTCGTTTGAAAGAGCTGATCTCACGGGGCCGAGAACAAGGCTACCTTACTTACGCAGAAGTTAACGACCACCTCCCCGAGGATATCTCTGATCCCGATCAGGTAGAAGATATCATCCGCATGATCAATGACATGGGGATCAAGGTCTATGAGACGGCCCCCGATGCCGATGAGCTACTGCTAAGCGAATCTGAAACCGATGAAGTCGCTGCCGAAGAAGCAGCCGCTGCACTGGCTGCAGTTGAGCAAGAGAGCGGTCGCACCACTGACCCGGTGCGTATGTATATGCGTGAAATGGGTACCGTGGAACTGCTCACCCGCGAAGGCGAAATCGTCATCGCCAAGCGCATCGAGGAAGGTACTCGGGAAGTGATGGCCGCCCTGGCCTATTTCCCTGGCTCCGTTTCCGCCATCATTGGCGAATACGATCGCATCATCGAAGAAGAGGGGCGGATCAGCGACCTGATCAGCGGATACCTGGACGCCGACGATGTTATCCCTCCTCCTGCGGCACCTGCCAGCAGTGATGACAGCGATGATGATGACGATGAAGAGACCGACAACGGTCCAGACCCGGAAGAAACCCGCCAGCGTTTCGACGAACTTCGTAGTCTGCTGAAGAAAGCCGACGCAGCAACCAGCAAGCACGGTCGCGACAGCAAACAGGGCGAAAAAGCCCTACAGCAACTTGCTGAGCGCTTTATGCCGATCAAGCTTACTCCCCGCTTTTTCGACGATCTGGTTTTCAATGTGCGCAGCGCACTGGATACCATTCGCCGCAACGAACGCAACATCATGCAGCTGTGTGTGCGTTCTGCTCGTTTGCCACGCAAAAACTTTTTGGCCGAATTCCCTGGCAACGAAACCAACCTTGACTGGATCGATGAGCTGGTGAAAAAATTCAGCAGCCATGCCCAGGGCATCGAAAACAATCGTCAGGACATTCTGCGAAGCCAACGCCGCCTGCGCGGCATCGAAGAATTAATCTCCCTGAGCATCCCCGAGATTAAAGAGATCAATCGCCGCATGTCGATTGGTGAAGCTCGCGCTCGTCGTGCCAAGAAAGAGATGGTCGAAGCCAACCTGCGCCTGGTTATCTCTATCGCCAAGAAATACACCAACCGCGGTCTGCAATTCCTGGATCTGATCCAGGAAGGCAACATCGGCTTGATGAAAGCGGTCGACAAGTTCGAATACCGTCGAGGCTATAAGTTCTCGACCTACGCCACCTGGTGGATTCGTCAGGCCATCACCCGCTCCATTGCGGACCAGGCTCGCACCATTCGTATTCCGGTGCATATGATCGAGACCATTAACAAGCTGAATCGAATCTCACGTCAGATGCTACAGGAAATGGGTCGCGAACCTACTCCGGAAGAACTGGGTGAGCGCATGGAAATGCCTGAGGATAAAATCCGCAAGGTGCTGAAGATTGCCAAGGAGCCCATCTCCATGGAGACGCCCATCGGTGATGATGAAGATTCACATCTGGGCGACTTTATTGAAGACACCACCATACATTCGCCAGTCGATTCGGCAACCGGTGAAGGCCTGCGAGAAGCCACCAAAGATGTATTGTCCGGACTGACTGCACGCGAGGCCAAAGTGCTACGCATGCGATTCGGCATCAATATGAATACCGATCACACTCTTGAAGAGGTAGGTAAACAGTTTGATGTAACCCGTGAGCGTATTCGTCAGATCGAAGCCAAGGCTTTGCGCAAACTTCGCCATCCGACCCGTTCTGACCATCTGCGCAGCTTCCTCGACGAGTAAGCAACTCAAACGCAGCATAAAAAAGGCACCTTCGGGTGCCTTTTTTATGCTGTTAAACGCTGCACGATCGCCCGAGCTTCAGACACAGGATCACCCTCTCCCTCAACCCAGTGTATAGCATGACCCTGACGCTCCATGCGACGAAACCAGGTGTCCTGGCGTTTAGCGTACTGATGAATGGCCGCGTTTAGCTTCTGGAACAGATCGTTTCTGCTGTTGATATTACCCTGAAGAAAGTCGGCAATATAACGGTATTCCAAACCATAGTATTGCAACCGAAACCAGGGGACACCTTCAGCATGCAACCCCTCAACCTCTTCAATCATGCCCTCCTCGAAGCGCTCCTTTAAACGCCGGGTAATTCGTTGTCGCAGGACCTTTCTTGGCCAGCGAATACCCAGTAGCAAGGGAGACACCTTTGGCAGAGCTGGTAGCTGTTCGGCCAATTGACCTTCACCTTCAGCCACCTCAATCGCCCTGACCAAGCGCTTTCGATCCAGGCTGTCAGTGGTGTTGTGCAATGGTTTCAGGGCCGCAAGGCGGGCGACAAGTTCCTCCTGCCCTTTACCGGCCAACTCGCTACGCAGGGCCTGATTCTCAGGCACATGAATCAACCGATAACCCTTGATCACCGCCTCCAAATACAAACCACTGCCGCCAACCATAACCGGCCATGCCCCTTTTGAGCGTACAGCCTCAAAAGCATCGAAAAAATCTTGCTGAAACCGGTAAACATTGTACTCCTCTCCAGCGTCGACAATATCGATCAAGTGGTAGGGTACCCCAACGTATTCCTGCAGATCCTTACCACTGCCAATATCCATACCCCGATATACCTGACGCGAATCGGCAGACAGTATCTCCCCACCAAACTCACGCGCCAACTCAATACCCAGGCGGGTCTTACCCGAAGCCGTAGGCCCCAACACAACCAGCAGATCAACTTTTTGCTCCACCATCACCACACCTTAAAGGGAATCCATCGCTATTATCCCATACAACCTCAGCCAAAAACCCATTACCGTCAGACTTGCCTCTATTCGGCATTCCTCCTATGCTGCCCCCCACAGTTAGTAGATTAAGAGACCGTATAAACATGCAAGACGTTGTTATAGTTGCCGCTACCCGTACCGCCATTGGTGCCTTTGGTGGCGCTCTCTCCTCTGTGGATGCCACCGAGCTGGGTGCTGCCGTTGTTAAATCCCTGATTGATAAAAGCGGTATCGATGCCGCTCAGCTGGACGAAATCATCCTGGGTCAGGTTCTGACTGCCGGCTGCGGCCAAAACACGGCACGACAATCACTGATCAAAGCCGGCGTACCGGCTTCAGTGCCCGCCCTGACGATCAACAAGGTTTGCGGCTCCGGCCTTAAGGCACTTCATCTTGCCAGCCAGGCCATCCGCCTGGGCGATGCGGAGATGATCATCGCCGGTGGACAGGAAAACATGAGCCAGGCCCCCCACGTCTTACCAAACAGTCGAAATGGCCAGCGTATGGGCAACTGGTCGATGGTGGATACTATGATCAGCGATGGCCTGTGGGATGCCTTCAATGATTACCATATGGGTATCACCGCTGAGAATATCGTTCAAAAATACGGCTTCTCACGCGAGCAACAAGACGATTTTGCCGCCAAGTCACAGCAAAAAGCAGTTCAGGCCATCGCCGAGCAGCGCTTTTCCGATGAGATTACCCCTGTCAGCATTCCACAGCGTAAAGGCGATCCCGTTACTGTACTCACAGACGAGCAGCCTCGCCCAAACACCAGCGCAGAATCTTTGGCTAAATTGCGCCCGGCCTTTAAGAAAGATGGCACCGTAACCGCGGGCAATGCTTCTACCCTGAATGATGGCGCTGCGGCCGTATTACTCTGCAGCCGTCAAAAAGCACAGGCGCTCGGTCTCACCCCACTCGCCACCATCAGAGCCTATGCCAATGCCGGTGTTGATCCGGAAATCATGGGTACCGGCCCGATTCCCGCAACCCGCCGCTGCCTCGAGAAAGCGGGCTGGAATATCGAACAACTGGATCTGATCGAGGCTAACGAAGCCTTCGCCGCACAGGCAATGGCAGTTAATCACGATCTGGGATGGGACACCGAGAAGGTTAACGTTAATGGTGGCGCCATCGCATTGGGACATCCGATTGGCGCCTCCGGCTGCCGAATTCTTGTGACTCTGGTGCATGAGATGATTCGCCGCGACGCCAAGAAAGGCCTTGCCACACTTTGTATCGGCGGAGGCCAGGGTGTAGCGTTGGCAATCGAACGCGAATAACCCTCACCCGCATCCTGCAAAATTGCTTTTTGATTCATGCGAACGAAACTGGTCGAAAAGCAGACAATAAAAAAGAGCGCCTAGGCGCTCTTTTTTATTGTGACAAAGCGATCAGAAATTAATCTTCCTGATCAGCCTCGGCAGCAGCAACTTCCTTGATGCTCAGCTTGATGCGACCGCGATTATCCACGTCCAGCACCACAACTTTCACCTCTTCACCCTCTTTCAGGTAGTCGGTGACTTTCTCAACTCGCTCTTCTGCAATCTGGGAGATATGAACCAGACCATCTTTGCCAGGCAGAATATTGACGAAGGCACCAAAGTCTACAATACGCTCAACCTTACCGGTGTAGATCTTACCCACTTCGGCTTCAGCAGTGATGCTCATAACCATATCGACGGCAGCCTGACTGGCAGCCTTGTCGTCGGCGTAGATCTTGACGGTACCGTCGTCTTCGATATCAACGGATGCGCCGGTGGTTTCACAGATAGAACGGATGGTCGCCCCCCCCTTACCAATAACATCGCGAATCTTATCGGAATCGATCTTCAAAGCGGTCATAGCAGGGGCATTGTCGGACAACTCAGGACGAGATTCGGCCAAGACCTTATTCATTTCACCCAGGATATGCATACGCGCTTCGTTAGCCTGAGCCAATGCGATTTCCATAATCTCTTCGGTGATACCCTGAATCTTGATATCCATCTGCAAGGCCGTGATACCTTCATCGGTACCAGCTACCTTAAAGTCCATATCACCCAGGTGATCCTCATCACCCAGAATATCGGTCAGAACGGCGAACTTTTCACCCTCTTTCACCAGGCCCATCGCAATACCAGCAACCGGCGCCTTCAGAGGTACACCCGCATCCATCAAGGCCAGACTGGCACCACAGACAGAAGCCATTGAGCTTGAACCGTTGGATTCAGTAATTTCAGAAACCACACGGATGGTGTACGGGAACTCTTCTTCGGTGGGCAGCATGGCCTGAACACCACGACGAGCCAAACGGCCATGACCAATTTCACGACGACCCGGACTGCCAACACGACCGCATTCCCCTACAGAATAAGGAGGGAAGTTGTAGTGCAACATGAAGGGGTCACGCTGATCACCTTCGAGCATATCGAGACGCATGGCATCACGAGCCGTACCCAGAGTGGCGGTAACAATGGCCTGAGTCTCACCTCGGGTGAAGAGCGAAGAACCATGAGTCTTGGGCAGAACACCAGTCTCTACATTGATAGCACGAACCGTCTTGGTATCACGACCATCGATACGTGGCTCACCGTTAACAACATTCTGGCGAACGGTTGTCTTTTCCAGAGACGCAAACGCCTGCTTGACGTCATCGCCTGAGAATTGGCCTTCGGCTTCACCCGCCAACTGCTCGACAGCTGCGTCACGCACCTTGCCCAGCTCTTCGTAACGCTCAAGCTTGTTGATAATCTTGTAAGCGGCACGGATTTTTTCACCGGCGGCCAGATTAACAGCATCGAGCAGTTGCTCGTTTTGAGCTTCAGCTTGCCATTCCCAGCGAGGCTTACCCGCTTCGGCTGCCAGCTCATTCACGGCAGTGATAACCGCCTGATATTGCTGGTGTGCGAACAGAACCGCGCCAAGCATCTCATCTTCGGTCAGCTCATCCGCTTCAGATTCAACCATCAGGACAGCATCGTTAGTACCCGCAACCACCATGTCCAGCAGAGAATCCTCCAGCTGGGCAAAGCTTGGGTTGAGCATATAGCCGTCATCTTCGGTAAAGCCAACACGGGCTACACCAATCGGGCCATCAAAAGGAATACCAGAGATAGCCAGTGCGGCAGAGGTACCAATCATGGCTGCGATATCAGGGTCTTGCACCTTATCAGTAGACATCACGGTACAGGTAACCTGCACTTCGTTCATGAAGCCTTTAGGGAAAAGAGGACGGATAGGGCGATCGATCACTCGGGAAGTGAGTGTCTCACGCTCGGAAGGGCGACCTTCACGCTTGAAAAAGCTGCCAGGTATCTTACCGGCAGCATAGGTTTTTTCCTGATAGTGAACGGACAGGGGAAACCATCCACGGCTTGGGTCGGCTGTTTTGGAGCCTACCACGGTAGTCAGTACGGACAAGCCGCCCATAGTTACCATTACAGCGCCTGTTGCCTGGCGCGCGATACGACCTGTTTCCAGGGTTACGGTTTGATCACCGAATTGAAATGTTTTAGTTACCGGGTTCACGGTGTTTTCCTTCTTTCTCGGACTGTGTGTCAATGTATCTTATTTACTAGGGCATAGGCCCATCATTCATTACTTTTACTTTTGCCGCTGAGCGGCCTGCCTGTACACCCCATGTCGACCACAATTTGATTCTTTTCGGTGGCCCAACTGTCGAGGATTCCAGTACAAACAAAACACCGCTAAAGATTCCACAAGAATCAATAGCGGTGCTTGAAAAACGGAATACCCACCAAAGGGTGGGTATTCTGCCGAAAGATCATCGAGGCTTAGCGACGCAGACCTAGGCTGCTAATCAGGGCCTTGTAACGATCAACATTCTTACCCTTCAGGTAGTCCAGCAGCTTACGACGCTGGTTTACCATGCGGATCAGACCACGACGTGAGTGGTGATCCTTGTGGTGGCCTTTAAAGTGACCCTGCAGGCTCTCGATGTTGGCGGTCAGCAGAGCGACCTGTACTTCGGGAGAACCGGTATCACCTTCGGCTTGTTGATACTGTTTAACGACTTCTGCTTTCTTTTCAGCACTTAATGCCATGGTATAAAACTCCATAGAAATATGCATTGAGCAGCCTTAGCTGCGAAAAATTCAGGAATAACCGTGCATATTTACAGTTACCCTGATGCTCGCAAACCCACACAGGATCAGCGGCTGCGCGATTATAGCAAAGATATTGGCCTAGCGTACAATTAATCGGCGCGGGGCTATACGGCCATCATTATCCACTTCGCCAATACCCAAAAAGATGCGCTCGCCCTCTTCGGGCTGCTGATAGATCCGCACCCATCCATCGACTGGAGATTTGGGCACCAATACCGGCTGGCCCTGGCTAATGTAATAGGCACTGGCATCCCCAACCACCACCTCGGGCCAATTCATCACAGCCGTATCAGGAGGAATCAGCAGCGCATCCAGAGCATCATGCCCCCCCTCTTCCCGAACATCTTCAAGGGCTTCAAGAGTATAGATCTGAGCCTCTTCAAAAGGGCCCGCGCGAAAGCGTCGCAAAGCCTTTACGTAAGCCCCGCAACCCAATTCATCCCCCATATCCTGAATCAGTGAACGGATATAGGTGCCTTTACTGCAGAGCACCCTGAATTGTGCCTCACAGTCAGGGATAGAGGAGCTTGCTGCCAGTTCGTAGATGACGACTGAGCGCGCTTTACGCTCAATTTCGATACCCTCTCGGGCCAGTTTGTAAAGCGGCTTGCCATCAACTTTGAGCGCCGAATACATCGGGGGCACTTGCTGCTGAGGGCCGCGAAACTGCTGCATGACTTGCTCCAGCTGAGCCTCGGTAAAATCAGGAGCAGACACAGGAGTCAACTCGCCTTCCGCATCACCGGTATCGCTGCGGGCACCAAAACAGGCCGTAGCAATATAGCCCTTATCGGAATCGAGCAGATACTGAGAAAATTTGGTAGCCTCACCCAGACAAATGGGCAGGACACCCGTCGCCAAAGGATCGAGACTGCCCGTATGGCCCGCCTTCGCGGCCCCGTACAGGCGCTTGACTCGTTGCAGAACGGCGTTGGAAGTTTCACCCTGATGCTTATCCACCAGAACAATGCCGCTGATATTACGGCCCTTATTTCGTCGCCCCACCTTTAACTACTCCGCAGAATCGGTATCGTCTTTCGGGTGCTGACTGTCTTCCGTCATGGCCCTGTCAATCAAGGAGGAGAGATGACGACCTCGAGAGAGGCTCTCATCGTAATAAAAACTCAGTTGGGGCGTAATTCGCAACTTCACCGCTCGCGCCAACCGAGAGCGAAGAAAGCCCGCCGCCTTGTTGAGCACCTCAAGCTGCTCTTCAATGGCGTCTTTGCTCTCTTCCCCCATAAAGGTCACATGGACTCGTGCATAG
Organism: Aestuariirhabdus haliotis; assembly: GCF_023509475.1. Lineage (NCBI taxonomy): Bacteria > Pseudomonadati > Pseudomonadota > Gammaproteobacteria > Oceanospirillales > Aestuariirhabdaceae > Aestuariirhabdus > Aestuariirhabdus haliotis. Next base: position 114,003 of record NZ_JAKSDZ010000005.1, read on the forward strand.
GCGAGGTCACGGCTGACATCAACGCCGCTTACCGTGACCATACCAAGGCGTGGATCCTTGATCTCTTGCTGAATGGTACGGGCCAACTCTTTCTGAAGCTGGTCCGCAACACGCTGGGTACGACTGTAGTCTTTTGGCATTATTAATCAGCTATCCAGAGTTCGTGCTACTTCGACACCCTTGAAGACCTCAATCAGGTCACCGGCCTTAACGTCGTTATAGCTCTTCACACCGATACCACATTCAACACCGTTACGTACTTCATTGACATCGTCCTTGTAGCGACGCAGCGACTCAAGCTCACCTTCAAATACGACGACGTTGTCACGCAATACACGAATACGCTCGTTACGGAACACTGTACCCTCGATCACCATACAACCGGCAATCGCACCCAACTTGGGTGAGCGGAATACGTCGCGGACTTCGGCGATACCCACAATCTCTTCTCGCAGCTCTGAGCCGAGAAGACCCGTAAGTGCCTTGTTCACGTCGTCAATGATGTCGTAGATGACGCTGTAGTAACGCATATCCAGCTCTTCGCTTTCGACGATACGTCGCGCACTGGCGTCAGCCCGAACATTAAAGCCAAAGATCACTGCGTTAGAGGCCAGCGCCAGGTTTGCGTCGGTTTCGGTGATTCCTCCGACACCACTGGAGACAACTTTCACCTGAACCTCTTCGTTGCCCAGGTCATTCAAGGCACCAATCAACGCCTCAAGAGATCCGCGCACATCGGTTTTCAGAACAACATTCAGCGTCTTGCGTTCGCCACCCATGTTGTCGAACAGGTTCTCCAGCTTGGAAGCCTGCTGTCGAGCCAGCTTAACTTCGCGGAACTTGCCTTGGCGGAACAAGGCGATTTCACGAGCTTTACGCTCATCGCGTACGACCAGCATCTCATCACCAGCATCCGGTGTGCCATCAAGCCCCAGAATCTCAACCGGGATAGAAGGACCAGCAGCTTTAATCGGCTTGGCATTTTCGTCGAGCATTGCGCGAACTCGGCCATACTGCTGACCAACCAGTACGTTATCACCCAGATTCAGCGTGCCGTTTTGTACCAGAATGGTAGCAACCGGACCACGCCCCTTATCCAGACGTGATTCGACCACGATACCCTTGCCAGGTGCTTCAGGCACCGCATTCAGCTCAAGCATTTCTGACTGCAGCAGAATAGCATCAAGTAGCTCATCAATACCTTGGCCGGTATGAGCCGAGACAGGAACAAACTGAGTATCACCACCCCAATCCTCGGGGATAACATCCTTGGCCGCCATCTCGTTTTTAACGCGATCTGGGTCCGCTTGCTCCTTATCCATTTTGTTAACTGCAACCACCAGCGGCACACCCGCTGCCTTGGAATGCTGAATGGCCTCTTCCGTCTGCGGCATCATGCCATCATCAGCAGCAACAACCAGAATAACGATATCTGTCGCCTTGGCTCCTCGAGCACGCATCGCCGTAAAGGCCGCGTGTCCGGGAGTATCAAGGAAGGTGATCATGCCGTGACCGGTTTCCACATGATAGGCACCGATATGCTGGGTAATACCGCCGGCCTCGCCAGCTTGTACCTTGGCCTTACGAATGTAGTCGAGCAAAGAGGTTTTACCGTGGTCAACGTGACCCATAACCGTAACCACCGGAGCACGTGACTGACTCTCACCCTCATCGTGCGCCTGATGATCCTGCTCGAGGCTATCCTCAATCGCATCAGCTTTAACCAGCTTAACCTTGTGACCCATCTCTTCAACCACAATGCTGGCAGTTTCCTGATCGATCACCTGATTAATAGTTACCATGGAACCCATGGTGAACATGGCCTTGATAACCTCAGCAGCCTTAACCGACATTCGCTGGGCTAGCTCAGCAACTGTAATGGTTTCTGGCAAAGCCACTTCACGAACCACTGGTGCAGTCGGTTTCTCAAAAGCGTGCTCGGCTTGCTGGTTACCACGACGCTGATTCGCCTTACCAGCACGCGCCTTGGCACTGCCTTTACGAGCCTTTTCACTACGGTGCAAGGTGCCACGCCCGCCAGCACCGCGCTTACCTCGACCGGGTCCGCGCTCATTATCTTTACGACGACGCTCTTCCGCTTCACGGCGCGCCTTTTCAAGATCAGCACGACGCTTGTCTTCTTCAGACTTACGCTGCTGATCTGCGGCTTGACGTTCGGCATCTGCTCGCTCAGCTTCTTTGCGCTCAGCTTCTTGTTTCTTGCGAGTTTCTTCGTCTTTTCGTTCAGCCTCAAGGCGCTGACGAGCCTCTTGCAACTTACGATCTTCTTCTTCAGCCTTTTGTTGCGCCTCTTCACGGCGCGACTTCTCGACTTCCACCTCTGGTGCGATATTACGCTTAACGTAAGTGCGCTTCTTACGCACCTCGACGTTTACCGTTTTACCTTTCACTCCGCCGCCAACTTTTAGCTGACTGGTGGTTTTACGCTTCAAAGTAATCTTGCTTGGTTCAGCATCACCCTCCGCTTCACCATGACTGCGTTTTAAAAATGCGAGCAAAGTTTGCTTTTCACCATCGGTAATAGAATCACTACCGGAGGTTTGAGGCAGTCCTGCATCTTTCATTTGCTCCAACATGCGGTCTACGGGAGTACCGACTACTTGCGCGAGCTGCTCTACCGTCACTTCTGACATTCGCTGTTCTCCTCTATTCGGCTCTTAGCCCTGAGTACCGTCTTCGAACCAGGGGGCACGCGCTGTCATTATCAACTGCCCGGCACGCTCTTCATCAATTCCTTCAATGCTCAGCAGATCATCAACAGCCTGCTCCGCAAGGTCTTCCATGGTGCAGATACCCTCTGCAGCCAACAGGAAGGCCAGATGCTTCTCCATACCATCCATATTAAGCAGATCTTCTGCCGGATGACTGGATTCCAGCTTTTCTTCATTGGCAATTGCCAACGTTAACAGACGATCTTTTGCTCGCTTACGAAGCTCTTCAACGATCTCTTCGTCGAAGCCTCCAATTTCGAGCATCTCTTCCAGCGGCACATAGGCCACCTCCTCAATGGAAGTAAAGCCCTCTTCCATCAACACCATCGCAATATCTTCATCCACATCCAGCTGCGCCATAAAGGTATGGGCGATACTATCAGCTTCCTGGCTCTGCTTGGACTGGGCATCCTCTTCCGTCATGACATTGAGGGACCAACCGGTCAACTCACTCGCCAGGCGAACATTTTGCCCACTACGACCTATTGCTTGCGCCAGATTGTCTTCGGCTACCGCGACATCCATGGTGCGAGACTCTTCGTCCACGACGATCGAAGCAACCTCAGCAGGCGACATCGCATTAATGACCAACTGAGCCGGATTGTCATCCCACAGGATGATGTCTACTCGCTCATTGCCCAACTCACCAGAAACGGCCTGCACGCGAGAACCTCGCATTCCAACACAGGCACCGACCGGATCAATGCGACCGTCGTTGGTTTTAACAGCAATCTTGGCACGAGAGCCTGGATCACGAGCCGCCGCACGAATCTCAATCACTTCTTCGGCAATTTCTGGCACTTCAATTTTGAACAGTTCAATCAGAACCTGCGGATCGGTACGGCTAAGGATCAACTGTGGACCACGCTGCTCGGCGCGAATCTCCAACAGCAAGGCCCGCACCCGGGTGCCAACCCGAAAAGTTTCACGAGGAATAATATGCTCGCGAGGCATCAAGGCTTCAGCATTGTTACCCAGGTCGATGATGATACTGTCGCGGCTGACTTTTTTAACCGTTCCACTGACCAGTTCACCCAACCGCTCACGATAAGCATCAACAACCTGAGCGCGCTCTGCTTCGCGAACCTTTTGTACGATAACCTGCTTTGCGGTCTGGGCAGCAATGCGGCCAAAGTCGACCGACTCAACCTGCTCTTCCCAGGAACTACCAATTTCCAGACTCTCATCCTTCTCTTTGGCTTCGTCCAACGTTAACTCTGCGCCCGGGATAGAAAAATCTTCATCGGCAACCACATCCCAGCGACGAAATGATTCGTAGTCGCCAGATTCACGATCGATGGAGACACGGATATCAACATCGGTCTCGTTGATGTAGCGCTTCTTTGTTGCCGTAGCCAAAGCAATTTCCATTGCTTCAAAGATTACGTCTTGCGGAACTCCTTTTTCATTGGAGACCGACTCAATTACCAGCAAAATTTCTTTACTCATGCTTGCCTCACCTAACGCCTGGTTCAGATAACCTTACTGAACCGAACCACGCCAACAGATTAAAACCGGGGAACGATATTTGCCTTCTCGATACTATCGATCGGTAGCAAATATTCATGATCCTCCACCAGGAGCACCACATCATCCGCTTCTACACCATTAATAACGCCCTGAAATTTCCGGCGTCCATCGTAGGGCACGCGTAAGCGAAGACTTACCGCCTGCCCGATATATGCTTTGTACTGTTCTACTGTGAATAAAGGGCGGTCCATACCGGGAGAGGAAACCTCCAGGGTGTATTCACCCGCAATAGGGTCCTCAACATCCAACACCGCGCTGACCTGACGACTGACAGCTTCGCAATGCTCAAGCGTCACTCCCTCGGTCGAGTCAATATAAATCCGCAACAGTGTATGGCGCCCTTGGGACATATACTCAATACCCCAAAACTCCAGACCAAGCCCCTCGGATACTGGCTTTACCAGCTCCTCAAGGATTTCCAGCTTGCTTGCCAAAGCTGCAACCTCCTGCGCGTAATCACGACATAAACAGCAGCAACAAAAAATGGGCATAAAGCCCATCCCATTTTACCGATCAGAAAAACGCTCCGTCGGCGATCTCTTTCCAGCTAATAAAAAGCCCCTGAATAGGGGCTTTTAAAAGTTGGTAGCGGGGGCCAGATTCGAACTGACGACCTTCGGGTTATGAGCCCGACGAGCTACCAGGCTGCTCCACCCCGCACCTATTCGCGGATCGGGATTATAGTCTTCAATCCCTATCAGGTCAACCGGCCTGGCTGTGGCTGACCCTCTTCTAAATCTTGCTGCCCAGCCGTAAAAATCAGCTGTGAAAGCGTTATAAATTGGTGCCGAAGGCGGGACTTGAACCCGCACGAGCTATCGCTCACTACCCCCTCAAGATAGCGTGTCTACCAATTCCACCACTTCGGCAAATCAAGCTTAAGATCAATCTTCTGGCAAGCTGGGTGCATCACCCGCAGCAGAAGACTCATCACCGATGGGGGCATCTGTCGCTGGCAGCACAGGCGCTTCGACCTGCTCCACCGGAATCGAAGGAATCCCATCATTAACACTAATTGTTTCTGCGCGATTTTTGGCATAAACAGCCAAACCTAAACTGGTCGCAAAAAACAATGTTGCCAACACAGCGGTCACACGACCCAAAAAGCTGCCTGTACCCTGGCTACCGAAAACAGTCTGGGATGCACCACCACCAAAGGAAGCACCCGCATCAGCGCCCTTACCCTGCTGCAAAAGCACCAGACCAATGACAGCCAAAGCCACCAGAACATGTACGATCAGTATCACTGTCTCCATCAAACTACCCTGCTGCGCGACATATCGCTATAAATTCACTTCCATCAAGGGAAGCTCCACCTACCAGACCACCATCAATGTCGGCCTCGGCAAACAACTCTACCGCGTTCGCGGCTTTAACGCTGCCACCGTAAAGTATTCTTACTTTATCCGCAAGCGACTGACTCACCTTCGCCAACTGCTCACGAATGAATTCATGCACCGCCTGGGCCTGAGATGGAGAAGCTGTAAGACCAGTACCAATTGCCCATACCGGTTCGTAAGCCACCACCCAAGTATCCAGTTCTGCAAAGCGCTTATGATCGAGTATCGCCCTTAGTTGGCGACCAATCACTTCGAGCGTTTGCTCAGCATTTCGCTCATCAAGGGTCTCACCTACACAAACGATAGGAACCACACCCAGCTTATTAGCCTGCAATGCTTTTTCAGCAACCTGCACATCCGTCTCCCCGTACAACGTACGACGCTCAGAATGACCCACGATTGCAAAACGGCAGTGATACTCTGCGGCCATCGCAGCAGAAATCTCGCCAGTATAGGCACCAGAATCTGCTTCGCAGATATTCTGAACACCCCAACCAATCGAACAATCTTTTAACTGTTCAGTAACAGCCTGCAAGTAGATTGATGGAGGGCAGACAGCCACTTCACCATTACCTAATTCAGCAGTCGATATTTCAGCCAGTAAACTTCGATTGGCAGCCAGACTGCCATTCATCTTCCAGTTACCAACAACCAGAGATTGACGCATAAAAACCTCAGCAGGGTTGGAAGGCCGGCAATCTTAGCGTAGAGAATCCTAAGATACAACCGCCCCCAGATAATTTAATTCAGGATCCGACGACAGACTCAACGACACCCGCCAAGTGCTGCGCAAGACGCTGTACTTGTTGAGTATTTTCCCCTTCTACCATAACCCGGACAACCGGTTCAGTACCCGAAGGACGGAGCAACACACGCCCGGTATCGGCCAATTCTGCCTCTACCTGAGCAACTGCTTTAACCACTTCAGCCTGGGCAGAAATATCCTGCTTGGCCGGCAAGCGAACATTAATCATGGTCTGGGGAAACATCGTCATAGCCGACTTGAGCCGATAGAGGGATTCACCTCCAGCCTTCATAGCACGCACCACTTGCAACGCTGAAACAATACCATCACCGGTGGTAGTGACATGCCTACAGATAATGTGCCCCGAAGATTCGCCCCCCAGCAGCCAACCTTTTTCATTCAACATTTCATTAACATAGCGATCACCAACACAGGCACGATCAAAAGCTATCCCCAACTGCTTCAACGCCAGTTCCATGCCCAGATTGGTCATCTGGGTACCGACCACACCACCACCCAGCTTGCCGTACTGATGTCGGTTGCGAGCAATAATAAACAGTAACTGATCGCCATCAACCACCTCTCCACGATCATCAACCATCATCACGCGATCACCATCACCATCAAAAGCAATACCCAGATCCGCCTGACGCTCCAGCACTTCGTTCTGCAGTGCAGCCAGCGAGGTAGAACCCACTTCGCGATTGATATTCAAGCCATTGGGCTGAACCCCGATCTCATAGACTTCGGCTCCCAACTCTCTGAATACGGCCGGCCCAATGTGATAAGTGGCCCCATGTGCTCCGTCAACAACCATCTTCATACCGCGCAAATCGAGGTGACTGGTCACGGTACCCTTACAGTATTCAATATATCGGCCTGCAGCATCATCAATGCGGGTAACTTTGCCCAATTGATCCGGAGGCACCACAGTCATCGGCTGCTCAATCATCTCTTCAATCGCATGCTCGATTTCGTCACCCAGTTTGGTGCCGTTTGCCGAGAAAAACTTAAAGCCGTTATCGGTATAAGGGTTATGGGAGGCGCTGATCACAATGCCTGCCTGAGCATTAAAGGTTCGCGTCAGGTACGCAATACCTGGCGTCGGCATCGGCCCCAACAGGCAAACATCCACCCCGGCTGCCGACAATCCTGCCTCAAGTGCTGACTCAAACATATAGCCGGATATGCGGGTATCTTTACCGATCATGATTTTGCTGCGCCCCTCTCGGGCAAATACCTTGCCTGCGGCCCAACCCAACTTCAGAATAAATTCCGGCGTAATCGGGCTTTTCCCGACAACCCCACGAATACCATCGGTACCAAAATACTTTTTAGTCATAAAAGTCCACCCATTAACTGTTGCTCACCGCATCCACCATGGCCAACGCATCCCGAGTTTCTTTCACATCGTGCACCCGTATGATGTGCGCCCCCGCTTGGGCTGCCAGTACTGCAACGGCAATCGAGCCGTACAGCCGGTCATCTGCATCAGGGCGATCAAGCACCGCACCTATCATACTTTTCCTCGACATACCGACCAGTAGCGGCACATCCATTTCCGCGAAGCGACTCAACCCCTTCAGAAGCTGCAGATTATGCTGCAACGTTTTTCCAAAACCGAACCCCGGATCAATCAACAAATTGGAACGACTGATACCGGCCGCTTCACACAACCTCATACGATCACGCAAAAAAACCATGACATCATCGATAACATTATCGTAGCAGGGATCATGCTGCATGGTTCCCGGTTCGCCTTGCATATGCATCAGGCAAACAGGCACACCAAGAGAGGCTGCCATCTGTAGCGCACCCGGACGCTGTAACGCCCTGACATCATTGATCAAACCAGCGCCAGCAGCAATCGCCGCCTGCATCACCTCGGCCGTACTGGTATCCACGGAAACCACCACATCAAGTTCGGCCCGAATCGCCTCGACCACTGGCACGACCCTTTCCAGCTCCTGCTCCACAGACACAGGGGCTGCCCCTGGGCGAGTCGACTCTCCCCCAACATCAATAAAAGTGGCACCGGAAAGGAACATCTGCCTGGCGTGTTCTAGCGCCCGGGCCGGCTCAACAAAACGACCACCGTCCGAGAAAGAATCGGGCGTCACATTCAAAACGCCCATAATCAGGGGCCGATCAAGAGAACGCCGCTGGCTACCAAAATCAACGACCATAGTACTCCTCAAAGCAAACCGACGGCCTTAGCCGTCGGTTTAAAGGTCAAAACCTTGATTATTCTAGTGCTCCCCGGCAGGCCCTCCAATGGGCTCATCTGGCGATTTCTTGGGCTCTTCTGAAGATTCTGCCGTTGCCGAGCCGCCGTCTTCATCATCACCCCAGTCCTGAGGAGGACGCGGTTTACGACCAGCCATAATATCATCAAGCTGATCGCTATCGAGGGTCTCATACTGCATCAGAGCATCTGCCATCGCATCCAGCTTGTCACGGTTATCCGTCAGAATCTGCTCGGCGCGCTCGTAACAACTGTCGATAACGTGACGAACCTCATCATCGATTACCTTGGCGGTTTCAGCGGATACGTGCAATCGGTTGCCTTGCTGCTTACCGAGGAATACTTCACCTTCCTCCTCCTCGTACAGCAAAGGACCCAACTTTTCAGACAAGCCCCAACGAGTCACCATGCTACGGGCAATCTGCGATGCTCGCTGGATATCATTGGAAGCACCCGTGGTAACCCCCCCTTTGCCCAGAGTCATCTCTTCTGCTATTCGGCCACCAAACAGGCTACAGACCTGGCTTTCAAGCCCTTGCTTGCTCTGACTGTAACGATCCTCTTCGGGCAGGAACATGGTCACCCCCAAAGCACGACCACGAGGAATGATACTAACCTTGTAAACCGGGTCATGATCGGGAACCAGACGGCCGACAATCGCGTGACCCGCTTCGTGGTAGGCGGTATTGAGCTTCTCCTTTTCACTCATTACCATCGATTTGCGCTCGGCGCCCATCATGATCTTATCTTTGGCCAGCTCGAATTCCTGCATAGTGACCATTCGTTTACTGGAACGTGCCGCAAACAGGGCCGCTTCGTTAACCAGGTTAGCCAGGTCAGCACCGGAAAATCCGGGCGTTCCACGGGCTATCAATGCCGGCTTGACGCCATCATGAACCGGTACTTTACGCATATGCACTTTGAGTATCTGTTCACGACCACGGATATCAGGCAGACCCACCACGACCTGGCGGTCAAAACGACCGGGGCGCAACAAGGCAGGATCGAGCACATCAGGACGGTTGGTTGCGGCAATGACAATCACACCCTCGTTACCCTCAAAACCATCCATCTCGACCAAGAGCTGGTTGAGGGTCTGCTCACGCTCATCATGTCCGCCACCCAGGCCGGCGCCACGATGACGGCCAACCGCATCGATTTCGTCGATAAAGATAATACAAGGGGATTGCTTCTTGGCTTGCTCAAACATGTCCCGAACCCGGGAGGCACCAACACCAACAAACATCTCGACAAAGTCAGAGCCGGAAATGGTAAAGAACGGCACCTTGGCTTCACCAGCAATGGCTTTCGCCAGCAAGGTCTTACCGGTACCGGGTTGACCAACCATCAATACACCGCGAGGGATTCGGCCTCCGAGGCGCTGGAATTTGCCGGGATCACGGAGAAATTCGACCAATTCCTTCACGTCTTCCTTGGCTTCTTCTACCCCCGCCACATCAGCAAAGGTTGTCTTGATTTGATCTTCACTAAGCAGGCGCGCCTTGCTTTTACCAAAGCTCATCGGACCGCCACGACCACCGCCGCCGCCCTGCATCTGGCGCATAAAAAACATGAAAACAGCAATAATCACCAGAATGGGGAAACTGGCTACCAGCAGCTGGGTCCATATGCTCTGCTTCTCGATTGGCTTGGCCACCACATTCACGTTATTGCGCAGAAGCTCATCCATCAACTTGTCATCGCGTACGGTAGGCGGCAAGTTGGTCGAGAAGCGCTCGTTATTTTTCAGGTCACCCGTAAGACGGTAACCGTCGATCGTGACACGACTGACCCGGTCATTCTCGACCTGGGTAATAAATTCTGAATAACTCAACTCCGAAGAGGTGGGTTGCATGGTGCCGAAATTTTTGAATACGGTCAGCAATACCAACGCAATAATCAGCCACAAGACCAAGTTTTTAGCCATATCGTTCAACAGGTTATCCTCGTATGCTTAACCCGGCAGGCACCACACCTAACCGTTCCTGAGGGCGGAGCTACTTGCCCCACCAGTTCGCTACTATTACATCGTAGCCTTACTGGACAGTCTACCAAGTTTAGCCGTCCAGCACGTTATTTTAACGACCCACCACCCATTACTGGCCTTTAAACCCTCTCGCCAGCAGATAAATCTCTCGCGAACGGGGCCTGGATGACTGGGGTTTCCGGCTCTGCAAGCGATCAAAGCTACCCCGCATATCCCGGAAATATTCATCAAACCCCTCACCCTGGAAGACCTTGGTCAGAAAGGCTCCCCCCGGCTTGAGTACCTGGCGCGCCATATCCAGGGCCAATTCGGCCAGATACATTGCCTTGGGCTGATCAACTGCCGTCATACCACTCATATTGGGGGCCATATCCGAAATTACAAGGTCAACTTGCTCCGAGCCAATTTCTTGCAGTATTTGCTCCAGTACAGTTTCCTCGGTGAAATCCCCTTTAACAAACGCCACATCGGCGATAGGGTCCATGTCGAGAATGTCTGAGGCCACAATACGCCCCTTCTCGCCCACAATTTTAGCGGCCACCTGGCACCAACCGCCGGGCGCAGCCCCCAGGTCAACCAGAGACATCCCCGGGCGCAAAATGCGATCTTTCTCCTGAATTTCCAGCAGTTTATAGCTGGCACGGGAGCGATAGCCATCCTTCTGGGACTGTTTGACATACTGATCGTCAAAATGTTCTTTTAACCAGCGACCGCTACTCTTCGACCTTGCCATGAATACCTCTTGGAAACCGCTCCGATACAGCCAAAGCTGTGCCCGTCACGGGGAGTGGTGTAAAATGGGCGATTGCGCCGCAACTCAAGCCAGGCGGCGCCATAATTGAACCTATTTTAAGGCTTATGCGGAGATAAACAAACGATGCCCCTGACAGCGCAACAAAAAAAGCACTACCGAGCGATCGGACACAAACTCAATCCCGTTGTGACCGTTGCCGGCAAAGGCTTGTATGACGGCGTGATCGAAGAAACTCTAAGGGCACTGGAGGATCACGAACTGATCAAAGTAAAGTTCTCCGTAGGTGACCGTGACGCCAAGAACCAGCTGATTCCGCAACTTTGTGACCGCTGTGGCGCCGAGCTGGTGCAAACCATTGGCAATATCGCGCTCATTCTCAAGCACGCTGACAAACCCAAGGCCCACCTGTCAAACCTGACACGCACTCTTTAACGTGCGTTTGCAGTAGCAAAAAAGCCGGCTATTGCCGGCTTTTTAATGGGCTACCGAAGCTGCCTGCTAGGCACCTCCAAGATGCTGAACCTGATCAATCTCATACTCGACATCACCACCCGGAGTTTTCACCACCACCTCTTCACCCTCTTCCTTACCAATCAGGGCTCGAGCAATCGGTGAGTTCACTGACAATTTACCGGCTTTAATATCGGCTTCGTCATCGCCCACAATGCGATAGGTGACCTCCTCGTCGGTATCGATATTAACAATGGTTACCGTAACACCAAAGATCACCTTACCCGTATGAGCAATTGCCGTAATGTCAATTACCTGGGCATTGGACAGCTTGCCTTCAATTTCACTGATACGTCCCTCGGCAAAGCCCTGCTGCTCGCGAGCAGCATGGTATTCCGCGTTTTCCTTGAGATCACCGTGCTCTCGCGCCTCGGCAATCGCCGCAATGATGCGCGGGCGATCAACCGTTTTAAGCTGATTGAGTTCCTCGCGGAGGGCTTTTTCGCCCTCCACGGTCATTGGAATCTTAGTCATCCAGAACACCCTTATGTAGATCCTGAAGGCGCCGAACCTGACGCTCGGGCCCAAATTCAATTGCCTCGGCAATCGCTTCGGCTCCAGCGATCGTGGTCGTATAAGGAACCTTATGCTGGAGCGATGAACGACGAATTGTATAGGAATCTACAATCGCCTGGCGACCCTCGGTGGTATTGATTACCAACGCCGTCTCGTCATTTTTGATCATATCGACCAGATCCGGACGAGCCTCGATCACCTTATTAACGCGCTCAACAGGGATTCCCGCCTCAGCAATAGCCGCACAGGTCCCGCCGGTGGCATAAAGTTCAAAGCCTTGTTCAACCAGCTTACGCGCCACACCGACCACGCGGTATTTGTCTTCATCACGGACGCTGATGACCACCTTACCGCTTTCCGGCAAATGCTCTCCAGCCGCCATGTGAGCCTTCGCAAACGCTTCGGCAAAGCTCTTGCCTACACCCATCACTTCGCCGGTGGACTTCATTTCGGGACCAAGAATCGGGTCAACACCAGGGAACTTGTTAAAGGGGAATACCGCTTCCTTAACACTAAAGTACTCAGGCACCACCTCTTCAGTGAAGCCCAGCTCAGCCAGGCTCTTACCCGCCATCACACGAGCAGCAATCTTGGCCAGCGAATCGCCGATGCACTTGGACACAAAAGGCACGGTACGTGACGCACGAGGGTTCACCTCAATCACGTAGATCTGGTCGTCCTGAATCGCCAACTGCACGTTCATCAAGCCCACCACCTCAAGCTCCAGCGCCATGCGCGTCACCTGATCACGAATGCGCTCCTGATGCTCATCACTGATGCTGTAGGGTGGCAGAGAACAAGCCGAATCACCGGAGTGAATGCCGGCTTGCTCGATGTGCTGCATGATGGCGCCAATCACCACCTGCTCACCATCGCACACCGCATCAACATCGACTTCTACCGCGCGATTGAGGAAATAATCGAGCAATACCGGACTGTCATTCGACACCTGTACCGCTTCACTCATATAGCGCTTGAGCTCATCGACATTACCAACAATCTCCATCGCCCGACCGCCCAGCACATATGAAGGACGCACCACCAGCGGGTAGCCAATATCGGCTGCGCGGGCAATCGCTTCTTCGGTACTGCGGACCGTTGAGTTTTCTGGCTGGAGTAATTGTAAACGCTGAATCATCTGCTGGAACCGCTCACGATCTTCGGCGCGGTCGATCGCCTCCGGACTGGTACCGATGATTGGCACACCCGCAGCCTCCAGGTCCCGCGCCAGCTTCAGCGGTGTCTGGCCGCCATACTGAACAATCACTCCCTTGGGCTTCTCAATATCAACGATTGCCAGCACATCTTCCAGTGTCACCGGCTCGAAGTAGAGGCGGTCAGAGGTGTCATAATCGGTCGAGACCGTTTCCGGGTTGCAGTTCACCATGATGGTTTCATAACCATCTTCTCGCATCGCCAACGCCGCGTGAACACAGCAATAATCGAATTCAATACCCTGACCAATACGGTTCGGGCCGCCACCGAGCACCATAATTTTGTCACGAGACGACGGCGCCGATTCGCACTCTTCATCGTAGGAGGAGTACATATAAGCCGTAGCAGAGGCAAACTCCGCAGCACAGGTATCAACCCGCTTATACACCGGATGCACACCCAATTTCTGACGATGCTCACGGAAACTCTTCTCGGTCACACCCAGCAACTCAGCCAGACGAGCATCGGAGAAACCTTTCCGCTTGAGGCGATAGGTTAGCTCCTGGTCACAATCGTGGAGCCCCATCGAGGAGGCTTTTTTCTCATCCGCAATCAGGTCTTCCAGCTGTACCAGGAACCAGGGGTCAACATGAGTCTGAGCAAAAACCTCTTCCATTGTCATGCCGGCACGGAAGGCATCGGCGATGTACCAGATGCGATCAGCACCCGGAGTACTCAGTTCACGCACCAGCTTGGCCTGGGCGTTGTCTTCCTTCAGATCAACGAACGGATCGAGACCATGAACTCCAACTTCCAGACCGCGCAGGGCTTTCTGCAGGGATTCCTGGAAATTACGACCGATCGCCATCACCTCACCGACGGATTTCATCTGAGTAGTCAGTCGATCGTTCGCCTTGGGAAACTTTTCGAAGGCAAAGCGCGGCACCTTGGTGACCACATAATCGATCGCCGGCTCAAAAGAAGCCGGGGTCACACCACCAGTGATGTCGTTACTGAGTTCATCCAGGGTATATCCAATCGCCAATTTGGCGGCAATTTTGGCAATCGGGAAACCGGTCGCCTTGGACGCCAACGCTGACGAACGCGACACTCGAGGGTTCATCTCGATCACCACCATACGGCCATCTTTAGGATTAAGACCGAACTGGACGTTGGAGCCCCCGGTCTCGACGCCGATCTCACGCAATACCGCCAAAGAGGCGTTACGCATGATCTGGTATTCCTTGTCGGTCAGGGTCTGGGCCGGGGCAACGGTAATGGAATCACCGGTGTGCACTCCCATTGCATCGAAGTTCTCGATGGAGCAGACAATGATGCAATTATCGTTACGATCGCGCACCACCTCCATCTCATACTCTTTCCAACCGATCAGGGATTCATCGATCAACAACTCATTGGTCGGAGACAGATCCAGTCCGCGCTCACAGATCTCAACAAACTCTTCCCGGTTATAGGCGATACCACCACCGGTGCCACCCATGGTAAAGGAGGGGCGAATAATGCAGGGAAAACCAACCTCGGCCTGCACGGCATGGGCTTCGTCCATATTATGGGCGATGCCAGCCTTGGGCGTCTCGAGCCCGATAGCTTTCATCGCGACATCGAAGCGAGAGCGATCTTCCGCCTTATCGATGGTATCGGCATTGGCTCCGACCATCTCTACGCCGTACTTTTCCAGCACCCCATGGTGCTCAAGATCGAGGGCACAGTTGAGCGCCGTCTGCCCACCCATGGTGGGTAGCAGGACGTCGGGACGCTCTTTCTCGATAATGCGCTCAACGGTCTGCCAACGAATGGGCTCGATATAGGTGGCATCGGCCATGGCCGGGTCGGTCATAATGGTGGCCGGATTAGAGTTGACCAGGATAACCCGGTAACCCTCTTCACGCAGTGCCTTACAGGCCTGTGCGCCGGAGTAATCGAACTCGCAGGCTTGGCCGATAACAATCGGGCCTGCACCGAGGATCAGGATACTTTGTATGTCTGTACGCTTTGGCATGATGTAAATCTTCTGGCTGCTGGTCTCATGGCCGCCTGAGCGGCCCTCGGGCAAAAGTAGGATGCGGTTTAACGACGCTCTCGAATCAGTTCGATAAAGCGGTCAAACAGTGGCGCTACGTCATGGGGGCCGGGACTCGCTTCCGGGTGCCCCTGAAAGCTGAAGGCCGGTTTGTCAGTACGGGCAATACCCTGCAAGGAACCGTCGAACAGGGATTTATGGGTCGCCTTCAGACAATCGGGCAAGGAGCTTTCACTGACCGCAAAGCCATGGTTCTGGCTGGTGATCATAACCACCTTCGACGCCAGATCCTGAACCGGATGGTTGGCCCCGTGGTGGCCAAATTTCATCTTCTCGGTACTCGCGCCGCTGGCCAAAGCCATCAACTGATGACCCAGACAGATACCAAACACCGGTATATCGGTCTCCAGAATTTCTTTGATCGCCGCTATGGCGTAATCACAAGGCTCAGGGTCACCGGGGCCGTTGGAGAGGAAGATACCATCGGGGTTCATGGCCAACACCTCAGCTGCAGGAGTCTGAGCCGGCACGACGGTCAAACGACAACCACGGGCTGCTAACATGCGCAGGATATTGCGCTTGACACCGAAATCGTAAGCCACCACATGGTAGGGCAATTCGCTAACCTCGGGGTGAGAGTCGGTTTCCAGTTCCCAGACACCGTTGGTCCATTGGTACTGCTGGTCAGTAGTGACCTCTTTGGCCAGATCCATCCCCTTCAACCCGGGAAATGCCTTGGCCAGCTCCAGCGCACGCGCTTCATCGACGCTGTCACCGGCCACAATACAACCGTTCTGAGCGCCTTTTTCCCGCAGAATACGGGTCAGACGACGAGTATCGATATCTGCGATCGCTACCACATTACGCTCTTTCAGGTAGTCATCCAGCGATTGCTGATTTCTCCAGTTGCTGGCCAACAAAGGCAAATCACGGATGATAAGGCCTGCCGCCCAAACTTGAGTCGACTCCTCATCTTCCGGCGTCGTGCCCGTGTTGCCAATATGCGGATAGGTCAAGGTGACCATCTGACGCGCATAGGAGGGATCGGTAAGAATCTCCTGATAACCCGTCATCGCCGTATTAAAAACAACTTCTCCGCTAGTTTCTCCGGCGGCGCCGATAGAAACCCCTTTAAACACGCTCCCGTCTTCGAGAACCAAAATGGCTGATTGGGTCAAAGATTCCTCCCCCTGTAATCCAAGATACCGCTAGTCAAAAACCAAACTTTCAAAAAAAAACGAGATGAGCACCAAATGCCACATCTCGTTTTTATATGTTTACTTGTCGCAAAGCGCTCGCCCATTTTCGGACACAAAATTGGCGGGATTTTACGGAATTATGCTCCGCCTGTCCATGAACAATTACTACTCGCTTCAATCCAACGCCAGCACATCCTGCATATCGTACAAACCCGTACCTTTATGCTGCAGCCAGACAGCCCCGCGCAGGGCACCTTTGGCAAAGGTCATACGACTGGAGGCTTTGTGAGTGATCTCGATCCGCTCACCTTCGGTGGCAAATAATACGGTATGATCGCCGACCACATCTCCCGCACGAATGGTTTCGAAACCGATGGTTTTAGGATCCCGCTCGCCGGTCACGCCTTCTCGACCGTAAACCGCACATTCTGCCAGATCACGATCGAGCGCTTCGGCTACAACCTCCCCCATACGCAAGGCCGTACCGGAAGGAGCATCCACCTTATGACGGTGATGCGCCTCTATAATCTCAACATCGTAATCATCACCCAGAGATTTGGCCGCCATCGCCAACAGCTGCAGACACAGGTTAACGCCGACACTCATATTCGGCGCAAACAGTATCGGAATGTCCTCCGCTGCACGCTTCAGCTGATGCTTCTGCTCGCCACTGAGCCCCGTCGTACCAATCACAATCGCCTTACCATGCTGGCGACAGAGTTCGACGTTCGCCAGGGTAAAATCCGGGCGCGTGAAATCAATCACGACATCAAAGGCATCAAGTTTATCCGCCAGAGAACCGCTAAGCTCAACCCCGATCTTGCCAATACCCGCCAGTTCACCAACATCGGAGCCAATCAAGCTACTGTCAGGCCGATCAATGGCGGCTTTCAGCTTCGCCTCTTTACTGGCTTGCAGTGCCTCAATCAGGACACGACCCATACGACCTGCTGCACCGACTATTGCTACACGTACCATCGTCATCAATTCCCAATCAGGACTTCATCTCTTCAAAAAAGCTTTTCACACCCTCAAACCAGGAGGTTTTACGGGGAGACTGCTTACCCGTGCCCTCTTCCTCGAAGGAGCGCTGCAAAGCTTCCAGCAGTTCTTTCTGTTCCTTGGTCATGCTCACCGGTGTCTCGACAATCACTCGGCACATCAGGTCGCCCTGACTGCCACCTCGTACCGGAGTCACACCCTTGCCACGCAGGCGGAAGAGCTTACCGGTCTGAGTTTCAGCTGGCACCTTTAATTTGACGCGACCATCGAGGGTCGGCACTTCCAACTCGCCACCCAGCGCTGCGTCGACAAAAGTAATCGGCACCTCGCAATACAGATGCTTACCATCACGATGGAAAATCGAGTGCTCCTTGACCGACACCTGCACATAAAGGTCACCGGAAGGCCCACCATTAACACCCGCCTCACCTTCACCAGCCAGACGAATGCGATCTCCGGTATCCACACCAGGCGGAACCTTAACGGAGAGGGTTTTGTATTCCTGCACACGACCCTCACCATGACAACTACGACACGGATCCTTGATCTGCTTGCCACTGCCGTGACAGTTCGGGCAGGTTTGCTGTACAGAGAAAAAGCCCTGCTGCATACGCACCTGACCAACACCACCACAGGTGGTACAGGTTTCCGCCTTGGAACCCTTAGCAGCGCCAGTACCGGTACAGGTCGTACATTCCACCTGAGTCGGAATACGAATTTTCTGGGTAACGCCTTTTACCGCCTCTTCCAGCGATAACTCCAGCGGGTAACGCAGATCCGACCCACGCTGCACCGAGCTGCGCTGACCTCCACCGCCACCACCAAAGATGTCACCAAATACATCGCCAAAGATATCACTAAAGTTGCCCGCTCCGGCGCCACCACCGAAACCGCCACCACCCTGACTGGGATCAACCCCGGCATGACCGTAACGGTCATAGGCTTCACGCTTGGCTTCATCCGAGAGCACTTCGTAGGCCTCATTGACCTCCTTGAACTTCTCTTCCGCGCTATGATCATCGGGATTTCGATCCGGGTGATACTTCATCGCCTTGCTGCGATAGGCTTTCTTCAGGTCTTTCTCCGACACTTCGCGGGAGACCCCAAGCACCTCATAGTAATCTCGTTTCGACATATCCGTTTTCCTGACAACATTGCCCGTATGGCAACCGTTGATAATTCACAATCTCTTCATACAACAACGCGGGAGAGTGCCTCCCGCGCTGCATTAACACAAACCCGCAAGGCGGGCAAGACGAACTTATTTCTTGTCGTCTTTTACTTCTTCAAACTCAGCGTCAACCGCATCATCGGCAGCAGCTTCCGCTTCAGGCTGGGCTTCGCCTTCACCGGCTTCGGCTGCCTGCTCGGCATAAAGCTTCTGAGCCAAAGATGAGGAAGCCTCAGTCAGAGCGGTAGTCTTGGCTTCAATGTCCGCCTTGTCATCACCCTTGAGGGCTTCTTCGAGGTCTTTGATCGCGGCTTCGATCGCTGTCTTTTCCTCTTCAGTTGCCTTGTCGCCGGCTTCCTCAATGGTTTTGCGGGTTGCGTGAATGAGACCATCAGCCGTATTACGCACACCAACCATCTCTTCAAACTTGCGATCTTCCTCAGCGTTAGCTTCGGCGTCCGCTACCATCTTATCAATCTCGTCATCGGACAAACCGCTGGATGCCTTGATCACGATAGACTGCTCTTTGCCAGTGCCTTTATCTTTGGCAGAGACATTAAGGATACCGTTGGCGTCGATGTCGAAGCTGACCTCGATTTGCGGCATGCCGCGAGGCGCCGGAGGAATATCACTCAGATCGAAGCGACCCAAAGATTTGTTCTGCGTGGCTTGCTTACGCTCACCCTGGCAAACATGAATGGTTACCGCAGGCTGATTATCATCGGCGGTCGAGAACACCTGAGATTTCTTGGTAGGAATTGTGGTGTTCTTTTCGATCAGCGGCGTCATAACACCACCCATGGTCTCGATACCCAGAGTCAAGGGGCTAACATCCAGCAACAGCACGTCAGTCTTGTCACCGGACAGTACGCCAGCCTGGATAGCGGCACCCATGGCAACCGACTCATCAGGGTTAACGTCTTTACGCGGATCGCGACCAAAGAACTCTTTTACCTTGGACTGCACCAGCGGCATACGGGTCTGACCACCAACCAGGATCACCTCATCAATATCGGAGATATCGAGGTCTGCATCTTTTAGCGCAGTACGGCATGGGGCGATCGAATTCTCCACCAGGTCCTCTACCAAAGATTCCAGCTTGGCGCGGGTCAGCTTGACGTTAAGGTGCTTGGGGCCAGTCGCATCGGCAGTCACGTAGGGCAGGTTAACGTCGGTTTGCTGCGCGGAAGACAATTCGATCTTGGCTTTCTCGCCAGCTTCTTTCAGACGCTGCATGGCCAGCGGATCACCTTTCAGGTCGATACCACTCTCTTTCTTGAAAGCTTCGGCCAGATAGTCGATAACACGCATATCGAAATCTTCACCACCCAGGAAGGTGTCACCGTTGGTGGCCAACACTTCAAACTGGTGCTCACCGTCAACATCGGCAATTTCGATGATGGAGATGTCGAAAGTACCGCCACCCAGGTCATAAACCGCAACGGTCTTGTCCCCGGCCTTCTTGTCCATGCCGTAGGCCAGCGCCGCAGCCGTTGGCTCGTTGATGATACGTTTTACTTCCAGACCCGCGATCTTACCGGCGTCTTTGGTCGCCTGACGCTGGGAATCGTTAAAGTAAGCCGGCACCGTAATAACGGCTTCAGTAACCGCTTCGCCAAGGTAGTCTTCGGCGGTTTTCTTCATCTTCTTGAGGACTTCGGCAGAAACCTGCGGTGGCGCTTTCTTGTCACCCTTGGCTTCAACCCAGGCATCTCCGTTTTCGGCCTTGATGATCTTGTAAGGCACCATGGAGATATCTTTCTGTACTTCAGCATCTTCAAAACGACGACCGATAAGACGCTTGATGGCGAACAGCGTGTTATCAGGATTGGTCACCGCCTGACGTTTGGCAGGCTGACCCACCAGGGTTTCACCGTCGTCGGTGAACGCGATGATAGAAGGCGTAGTACGATCGCCCTCAGCGTTTTCCAATACTTTGGCTTTATCGCCATCCAGGATTGCCACACAGGAGTTGGTGGTACCCAGGTCAATTCCAATAATCTTTCCCATCTTTTTTCTCTCCAATCCCGCCCCGCTGGGGGCGTCATTTCGTTATCTAAAATTCGGTTTTAAGGGGCTACTGCGATTGTGGGCGTCGCTGATCAACAGATCGGCCTTGCTTTCATTCAATCGGCTACTGTCTTTCTATATGTGTGCGCGCCCCAGATTTTCAAGCCTGTTCGTCAACTTTTGACTGCGATGCCTTGGACACCACAACCATGGCCGGACGCACCAAACGTCCATTGAGGGTGTAACCCTTCTGAAAAGCCGCAATCACGGTGCCGGGCTCTACATCGGCATTTTCCTGCATGCTCATCGCTTCATGGAACTGGGGATCGAAAGGCTCGCCAACAGGGTCTAGTGCAACCAGATTGTATTTGCCCAGCGCATCCTGAAACATCTTGAGGGTCATCTGCATACCCTCAACCATGGCTTTTTGCGCTTCATCTTCAGCGTTGGCGCTGTCCACAGCTCGCTCAAGGCTATCGATAACCGGCAACAGATCAGCGGAGAACTTTTCCAGGGCGAACTTGTGGGCTTTTTCTACATCCTGCTCGGCTCGTCGTTTTACGTTCTGCGCATCAGCCTGAGCACGCAATGCCTGCTCAGAAACTTTGGCAACTTCTTCCTGCGCCGCTTCAAGCTCAGCCTTAAGGCTATTTATCTGCTGATCGGAAGACTCAACAGAGGCCCCCTCTTCTGCCACGATCTCTTCTGCCGCCGATTGCTCAGGCTGCATCTCTTCATTTTGTTCAGGATTTGATTTTTGCTCGCTCATCCGGCCTTCTCTCGCTACTCGGTCTACGCGGAAGATAACGCCCTCCGCAACTCTCAGTCAGTGCACTTATATGGGGTTACTCCACAAGGTTTCAAGGGCTATATCGCTTAATTAACAACAGCCCACGAAAAACCGTTGCACCACCCCGACAAAATACTGTATATATGAACAGCATAATCGCCTATATCTCGGAGGCTACCCATGCTGACCCACCTATCCATTCGCAATTTCGCCATTGTCGACCACCTGGAACTGGACTTGAAATCCGGCATGACGGTGGTCAGCGGTGAAACCGGTGCTGGCAAGTCCATTATGCTAGACGCACTGGGATTAGCATTGGGTGACCGATCCGACTCAGCCAGCGTGGGCCAGCAGGATGAACGGGCGGAAATCATGGCCAGCTTCGACCTGAGCCATTGCCCGCAAGCTCGCAAATGGCTGGATGAGCGGGACCTGGTTCAGGAACAGGAGTGTATTCTACGCCGGGTCATCACGCGCGAAGGCCGCTCTCGCGGCTATATCAACGGCAGCGCCTCGCCTCTATCCGACTTGCGCGAGCTGGGCGAAATGCTGATCGATATCCACAATCAACACGAACACCAGTCACTGCTAAAAAAAGAAACCCACCAATCCCTGCTCGACAACTGGGCCGACTGTCAGGAACTGGCCAGCCAGACTCGACAGATCTGGCAACAATGGCAGCGCCAGCAACAACAGCTAGAACGCCTGAGCAGTGCCAGCGAGGAGGAAAACGCTCGAGCACAATTACTGAGCTATCAGCTCAGTGAACTCAATGCACTGGACCCTCAGGAAGGCGAATACGAAGAGCTGGAAAGCGAATACCGGCAACAAGCCAATGCCGGCCAATGCGTACAAAGCTGCCAGCAGGTAGTGCAACTCTGCGCTGAATCCGATAGTGGTAACGCATTGCAACAGCTCAATAACAGCCTGCACCTGCTGCAAGAACTGGCCAACAACCACGCGCAACTGCAGGAGAGTATCGATCTGCTGACCAGTGCCCGCATACAAATTGAAGAAGCCAGCGGCACCCTCAATCATTACCTGGACCATTTTGAAGCCGACCCGGAGCGCTTGTTCGAACTGGAAGAACGCTTGAACAGTTTTAACAGCATTGCTCGCAAACACCGAATCAGCCCTAATGACCTACCCGGGTTGAGCGAGCGGCTCAACGACGAATTGGGGCAACTGCAATGCACTGATGAACAGCTAGAGCAACTGGAAAAAGAGGTCCAGTCACAACAGCGGCATTACCAGACACAAGCGAAGAAGCTGCATCGAGAGCGGGAACGCGCCGCACCTCGACTGGCGAAAGCGGTAAGCGAGCAGATTCGTCAGCTCGGCATGCCCCAAGGGCAGTTCAGCGTTGACCTGAAACCTCTGACAGAGGGCAACGCCAATGGCCTGGAAGCAATAGAATTTCTGGTAAGCGCCAACCCCGGGCAACCCGCCCGCCCGCTTCGCCAGGTGGCTTCCGGCGGTGAATTGTCGCGCATCAGCCTGGCCATTCAGGTCATCAATGCCCAAACCAGCACGATTCCCACTCTGGTTTTTGATGAGGTGGATGTCGGTATTGGCGGCGGAATTGCCGAAGTGGTAGGGCTACGACTGAGACAGCTGGGTGAAGCCGGCGGTCAGGTTATCTGTGTAACCCACCAACCCCAGGTCGCCTCCCAGGGGCATCACCACCTTCAGGTGCAAAAACAGAGCAAACGCAATCACACCCATACTCGAATCGAGTCACTCGAAGGCAATAGCCGAATCGAAGAGGTCGCGCGTATGCTAGGGGGAATGGAGATGACGGATCAGACACTAGCCCACGCAAGGGAAATGCTGGAACGGGCCGGTGCCTGATGTAAGGGCATGATCAAAGACTCAAGATCGTTTCTTTACGTACAACACCAGCTTGTGATCGACCAGGTCATAACCGTGCTTCTCGGCAATTTCCGCCTGTAAACGTTCGATATCATCACTATAAAACTCGACAATTTCGCCGGTATCCATACACACCATATGATCGTGGTGTTCATCTTTAGCGATTTCGAAAACGGAGCGGCCATCATTAAAATTATGACGGACCAATAAACCCTTCTCTTCAAACTGGGTAAGCACTCGATACACTGTCGCCAGGCCAACATCCTCGCCCCCAGCCATCAGTGCCTTATAAACATCCTCAGCACTCATATGACTGTTTGGTGCCGATTCGAGCAGCTGCAGAATCTTAACCCTTGGCACAGTGACCTTCAGGCCAGCATTTTTAATGTCTTGCTCTTCCACAACCTCTCCTTTACCGTCGATTGACTCTTAGCAGATCGAATAATATCGGGTATTATCACATTATCAGACAATCATGTGAAAGCATCTGCACTCAGGATGCCTCACCATCACGAAGAACAACAGCTACCACGATGTATAACCTTACCAAGAAAGGCTTGCTAGTTCTCACGCTAGCCACCGCTGCAGGATGCTCCGGTTTTCCAGGGGTACACAAGATCGATGTCCACCAGGGCAACGTTATCACTCAGGAGATGGTCGACCAACTCCGCCCAGGCATGACCGAACGACAGGTTCGCTTTGTTATGGGCACCCCCTTGATGGTCAGCACCTTCGACCCCAACCACTGGAACTACCTTTATAGCATTCAACGAGGTGGCGCCAAACCCGCCAAGGAAACCCTGAGTATCATCTTCAGGGACGGCGAACTTTACCAACTGTCCGGTGACTTCCGCCCCAATTCCGGTGTTAGCCGAACCGAATCGGTTCAGCAAGAACGTACTGAACAGCTCCTGCAAGACATTCAGGAAGAGCAAAAAGCCGAGGGCGTCGATCCCAACGCTGCTAGCCAGCAGCCCCGCGAGCTGGGCCGGCCCGGCATTGGAGCCCCTCAGTAGAGCTACTACCGGATTTCAGCTGGTTGAATCGACATTCGCCCCTGCATCAGATCATCTGCTCTCGGGCCTTAACCATCCCCCAAAATAACAAACCCCGAACAATGATGATTGTTCGGGGTTTGCTCTATCAGAAAGGATCAGTGAATGGGGGCAGGCTGCTTATCGGGCTTACCGTTGTGCCAGATTACTTTGCTCTTGTTTCGTGCCAACTCATTAAACGCAAAGTCATCTACGGTTAACATCTCCAGCACTTCTGCCTCGTACTGCTGCATAAATTCAAGGTCCTCTTTACTGATCAAGCCAGCCTGGGCTGCGGCGTCGAAACGTTGCTCCGGATGCAGCGCCGTATTGGGCAACTCACCCTTGGCATATGCTTTTTCAACCAGGCGGTAGATATCCGTGGCTTTATTGTTACCTTCCAGCAAAGCGTTATAACGCGCCAACGGATTATTTTCCTGCCCCTCCGCCTGCTCCAACCAGGTATCTTCAAGCATAAAAGAGCGCAGCGAGGAGTCCGTTGATACCGAGCGAGCGATGGTATTGACCAGAGAATCTGCCGGCATCTTTCGGCTGCGACCAAAGGGCATGACCAGTACACGAACCGCACGAGCCGCCCAGCGATTGGGCAGATTATCGAGCAATTCGATCATCGCTTGCTCGGTCCGATACAGTAGCCATTCACAACTGTACTGGAACAGGGCTTCTTCATTGTGTACAGCCCGGGTTTCATGCCAGTGCTTGAGCACCATGGTTGTCATGTACAAATTGGACAGCATGTCACCGAGTCGAGCCGAAAGCAGCTCACGCTGTTTAAGCGATGCCCCCAGGCTGGCCATTGCCACATCGGCCAACAGGGAAAAGGCCGCACTGTAACGGTTGACCGCCCAGCCATAGACCTGAGCTTCTCCAGGTAAAGGCGTTTCGTCCATAGGCAGTTTGAGACCTGCACTCAATGCACGGGCAGCATTTCCCGCCACCATACCAATATGACCAAAGATCGCTTTATCAAAAGCTTGCAGATCGTTCTTCTCGGCAGCTTCCAGTTCCGGCAAAACATAGGGATGACAACGAATCGCCCCCTGGCCAAAGATCATCAGGCTTCGAGTCATAATATTAGCGCCCTCGACCGTGATCGACACGGCGGTCGCGGCGTACCCTAACCCGAGGTAATTACGAGGCCCCAGCGTAACGGTCTTGCCGCCATGAATATCCATGGCATCAATCAGCATTTGACGCTGGAACTCGGTCAACTGGCTCTTGAGAATCGCCGAAGGCACCGCCGGTTTTTCACCCGCATCGATCATATTCGCAGTATGTCGAACGGTTGCTCGGGCAATGTAAGCCATGGCAGCGATTCGCGCCAACGGCGCCTGCACCCCTTCCATATCGGCAATGGGCATATTGAACTGGCGGCGGATTCGGGCGAAACCGCCTGTGAGCCCGGTAACGTAGCGACCACTGCCACTGGCGCCGGAAGGCAAGGTGATACAACGACCCACCGACAAACATTCAACCAGCATACGCCAGCCTTGCCCGGCCATTTCCGGACCACCAATTAACCAGTCCAGGGGAATAAACATATCCTTGCCCCGCAAAGGTCCATTCATAAAGGGGCTACCAATCGGAAAGTGACGACGACCAATCTCCAGACCTTCGGTCTCCCGTGGCACCAGGGCGCAGGTTATACCGATATCCTCTTTGTCCCCCAGTAATCCGTCGGGATCAAACATGCGAAAGGCCAAACCAACCACGGTGGCAATAGGCGCCAGGGTGATCCAGCGCTTCTCAAACGTGAGCTTAACGCCCAGCACTTCCTTACCATCGACTTCACCTTTGCAGACTATGCCGACATCCGGAATCGAGGTCGCATCGGAACCCGCACGGGGCGCCGTCAAACCAAAACAGGGAATGTCACGCCCGTCGGCCAATCGAGGCAGATAATGGTCCTTCTGCTCCTGAGTTCCGTATTTCAGCAACAACTCACCCGGGCCCAAGGAGTTAGGAACACCCACGGCCACCATCAGCGTTTCGTTGGATGACAACTTTTGCAGGACAGCCGACTGGGCTTTCGCGGAAAAGCCCAGGCCACCATACTCTTTGGGAATAATCATGCCGAAGAACTTTTCTTTCTTCAGGTATTTCCACAGGTTCCCAGGCAGATCCGCTCGTTCGACTGCAACCTCCCAACCATCACACATACCCGCGGCAACGCTGCATTGCTTCTTTAGAAAATCCCGCTCTTCGGCACTCAAGCCGTTATCGGGATTAGAGAGCAAATTATCCCAGTCTGGTTTGCCAGAGAACAACTCTCCATCCCAGCCAACAGTGCCGGCCTCCAGGGCAACCTGTTCGGTTTCTGAAACCTTGGGAGAAACCGATTTGAACATTGCCAGCAAACGAGGACTCAACCATTGCTGACGAATCGCCGGCAGACCACAGAGAACAACGGCAACGGCCGACACAAAGAGAATAAACGCCAGCAAGGGTGAACCCATCATGCGACCAACAACTGCCAACGCAACCAACCCAAGGGATATCACCAGGGCTCCAGATTCCCGCTTGAGCAGCTGCATCAAGACGGCGACAACAAGGATTATCAGCAATAAATGATTCATAAGTCTTCTCTGTTTCCTTTTTGAAATAGACGCTAGCCCTCGGCCCGTATTGCCGATTCAGGCGAACCAACTGACACCAGTATAGGGGCTTGCCTCCTCACTAGCCATGACCTGCAACATCTCAACCGTAGAGCCATCGGCACTTATAATGCAGACCAAATAGCACCCTGAAAAGTTCAGCTTCAACTGACATTGGCGGCCCTTCGCCCCAGATAAAGAGCACCAACGCTCAATTGTATCAACCTGCACAGAGCTCCCTGCCCATTCTGCCGATAAAACAGGTAGAATCCCCCTATTCGCAGCAAAGGGAACCTACCCAGGCAATGAGGTTTAACAAGAAACAGGTAACGCCTGCTCCCATCAAGGACAAGCGCGCCCTGGTACTTTCCGGAGGTGGCGCACGAGCCGCTTATCAAGTAGGCGTACTCAAGGCGATCACCGAAATATTACCCGCCAGCGCCCATAATCCCTTCGCCATAGTCTGCGGCACCTCGGCCGGAGCCATTAACGCGGCGGCACTGGCCAGCCACCCCGGAACCCTCAGGGAGTCGGTGGGCAACCTCGAGAACCTGTGGCGCAACCTGACTCCGGAACAGGTGTATCGAACCACCCCAGGCGCGCTACTGGGTAGCCTGTTTCGACTCGGCATGTCGCTTTTTAATCAGGGTGCCACAGAACGCAAGCCACTCTCATTATTAGATAATCAGCCACTGGAAGAGTTGCTCAAAAAGGTGATCGACTTTGACCAGCTGGATGACGCGATTGGCAGCGGTGCACTGGAAGCGCTGTGCGTCACCGCGATGGGTTACAGTACCGGCCAATCTGTCAGCTTTTTCCAAGGCCACCCAGAATTACAGCCCTGGCAACGCTTTCAGCGCGTCGGCTCGCCCTGCGAGCTCACCCACCAACACCTGTTAGCGTCTTCCGCCATACCCACCATTTTTCCAGCGGTAAGAATTAACCGGGAATACTTCGGTGACGGCGCCCTGCGTCAGATGGCCCCGATCAGCCCAGCCCTGCATTTGGGGGCCGATCATGTACTGGTCATTGGTGTCAGCGGCAACCGCAACCCCGTACACTGGGGCAAGCGCAAAGCGGTTCGGCACACACCCTCCATGGCTCAAATTATGGGACAGATGCTGAATAGCGCCTTTATCGATGCTATGGAAAGCGACATTGAGCACCTGGAACGTATCAACAAGCTGCTCGAATACATCCCGGAAGAGGTCAGGCGCGCCGAGGGGCTGCCCTTGCGAGGTGTGGACAGCCTGATCATATCCCCCTCCGAGGAGATCGACATTATCGCGGGCCGTAAAATCCGTTCGCTCTCCAGCAGCCTTCGTTGGGCTCTACGCACCGTAGGGGCAACCAAGAAAGGCGGTGGCGCGACTGCTGCCAGCTATCTGTTGTTCACGCCAGATTTTTGCGGCGCCCTGATCGACATGGGCTACAAGGATGCAATGTGGGAACGGGAATCAATCGAAGCTTTTTTTGACCAGGACCTCAACCAACCCGCAAGCGTACAAAAGGCCTGACAGACCTTTGGTACGCTTGTTTGGGCACCGCTGAATCCAGTCTCAGCAAACAGCTCAAGAAGAGCCCTGATTGAATTTCTTGAACAGCCGGGTTTCATCAAACAACCCTTCCAGCTCCCCCATACGTTCCTTGCTTTCATCCCAGATTTTGCTTTGCACCGAGGCGATAAGGGCTTCGACAAAAAACAGAATAACCACCGAGGAATCCCAGGCAGAGGGCGCCTCGATGCGCAGATTGAACACATGCTCGGCGTATTGCGCCGCCGGCGAGCCCCACTGATCGGTAAACAACACCACCCTTACGCCTCGAGCCTGGGCCATCTTGGCGAAGTGATTGATATTGTGCTCATAGCGCCTGATATCAAAGGCAATCAGAAGATCCCCCTGCTCCATATTCAGTAGATAATGTGGCCAGTTTCCGGAGTTCGACGTGACCCGGGTAACTCGCTTGCGCATCACCTGCATATGGGTAAAGAAATAATCTGCCAGGGAATGGGTGATCCGACCGCCGACCACATGCAATGCATGATCGGTATCCGATAACAGGCCGGTTACCGCGTCAAAGGTGGCAGGATCGACCTGCTTCAACGATTGATGCAGGTTATTCATGGTGACGTCGGCAAAGCGGTTCAGGATATGTTCGTCGGGTGCGCTATCACTCCAACGGTTAAATTTGGTGATCGGATTACTAATGGTTTCTTCGAGCTCGGTGTGCAACGACAGCTGAAAATCCGGAAACCCCCCAAAGCCCAGCTTTTTCACCATCCGCACCACCGTGGGGGTCGACACCTCAGCGGTAGCAGCCACCGCCGTAATACTGCCCAGACAGGACACCGGGTAATTCTCCAACATCGCATTAGCCAGCTGTCGCTCAGTGCGAGTCAAATTTTCAAACTGATTTCTGATCCGTTCTGCAACAGTAAAAGACGCCTTGCTCACTATAGATTCCCCTTTGTCCGGCGGCATGCACCATACCATGGCACCAGCATACATCCAGTGCGCACCAGTTTGTAGCATTTGTTTCAGAAATAAATTTGCCTGTTCATTTTATTTCTGAAATACTTGTTAAATCCTCACATATTGAGACAATAAAGTGAAACACAACGCGCAAAAGGATATGTCGCTGTTGGTTCATAAAGCAGTCGATACCATCAACGAGCACGGCACCGGCGGCTTTCTGCTAGTGTGCGAGCATGCCAGCAATCAGGTTCCCGCCGAACTCGATGGGCTGGGGCTAAACGATAAACAGATTGCCAGCCATATCGCCTGGGACCCGGGCGCTCTGGACGTGGCCAAGCGCCTGTCTTCGGCACTTGACTCACCTCTGGTCAGCGCCTGCATTTCCCGCCTCGTCTACGACTGCAACCGCCCTCCGGAATCTCCCGACGCCATCTGCAGCCTGAGTGAGCGAGATACAATCCCCGGCAACCTGAACCTCAGCGCCAAGGCTCGACAGTCCAGAATCGACCAGGTCTATCGGCCTTTTCAACAAGCTGTAGCCAAACTGGCAAGCGCCACAACCGCAGACAACCACCGCCCCTTATTGGTAACCATTCACTCTTTCGTACCGGTTTACAAAGGCGTGGGGCGTGAAGTGGAGATCGGCATTCTGCACGACAGTGATACTCGAATTGCCGACCTGATGCTGGACCCCGAGGCTCCCCATAATGGACTGCGTTTTCGTCGCAATGAACCCTACGGCCCTGTCGATGGTGTCACCCACACATTGAAAGAGCATGGTCTCGCCAATGGCCTGGCCAACGTCATGATCGAGATTCGTAACGACCTGCTGGTCGATAGCCAGGGACAACAACAGATCGCCGACATCCTGATCGAGCAACTGCAGCGTGTCCGCCAACAGCTTCACCCATCATCCAGGGCGCCCGACAACACGCCCTCTACATCCAGTCCAGAGTGAGTCAGGGAATGCCGAAAGCGATCAGGCTGTACGTTCATTACGTCGACAAGGTGAACCGGGTGATCGGTCGCTGTGCGATGTATCTTATCTTCGTCATGATGGGGATACTGCTGTATTCCTCCTTTATGAAAACCTTTCTTATACCCTCACTCTGGACCCTGGAGATGGCCCAGTTTGTGATGGTGGCCTACTACCTGATCGGCGGCGCTTATTCCATGCAGGAGGATGGCCATGTACGCATGGATCTGTTTTATAGCCAATGGACCGACAAGACCAAAACCCTGATCGACTCCATCACCATTCTCTTCCTGATTACCTATCTGGGCTTCTTGCTGTACGGCGGGATTTTCAGCACCCAGTACGCCTTGAAATATTCTGAAGAAAGTTATTCCGCCTGGGCACCCGCGATGGCCCCGATAAAAATTCTGATGGTGATCGGCATCTTCCTGATGTTACTGCAAGCGATCTCCTGCCTGTTCAAGGATATTGCCAAGCTCAAGGGAGAGTCGATCGCATGAGTTACGAAATGATAGCGCTGCTGATGTTCGCCTCGATGATGGTCATGCTGATGACCGGTCAACGGGTGTTTGCTGCGATCGGTTTCGTCGCCGTGATCTCGGCCTTCCTGATGTGGGGTAATGGCGGCTCGGAGATGGGCTTCAGCGCAGCCATGAAACTGATGAAATGGTACCCGCTGCTGACCTTGCCGTTATTTATTTATATGGGTTACATGCTGTCAGAATCGGGCATCGCCGAAGATCTCTACAAGATGTTTCATGTCTGGATGGGTCCGCTTAACGGTGGCCTCGCCATCGGCACCATTGGTTTGATGGTAGTGGTCTCGGCGATGAACGGGCTCAGTGTCGCAGGCATGGCAATCGGCGCCAGCATTGCCATGCCCGAGCTGCTGCGACGAGGCTACGATAAGATTATGGTCACCGGGGTG
The DNA here is from genome assembly GCF_023509475.1 of Aestuariirhabdus haliotis. Classification (NCBI taxonomy): domain Bacteria; kingdom Pseudomonadati; phylum Pseudomonadota; class Gammaproteobacteria; order Oceanospirillales; family Aestuariirhabdaceae; genus Aestuariirhabdus; species Aestuariirhabdus haliotis. Next base: position 145,632 of record NZ_JAKSDZ010000005.1, read on the forward strand.
ATCCAGGCGGGTAGCTCACTCGGCATACTCGTGCCCCCCAGCGTGGTGATGGTGCTCTACAGTATGATCGCACGTCAGCCGGTCAGTAAACTCTGGATGGCCGGGGTCATGCCCGGCCTGTTAATGGCGGCTCTGTTTGTCATCTATATTGTGGTGCGCTGTCGCCTGCAACCAGAAATGGGCCCGGCCCTGACCCAGGAAGAGCGTAAGGTTCCCTGGTCAGAAAAGTTCTCTTTGTTGCGGGCCGGTATTTTACCGCTGCTCATTTTCTTCTCCATGACCGGTGCCTTTCTGTCTGGCTACGCCAGTCTGGTAGAAAGTGCGGCCTACGGTGCTCTGGCCGCCACTCTGGCCGCACTGATAAAGAAACGCCTGACTCGCAAGGTGCTGGATGAAACCCTGAAGAAAACTCTGGTCATCAGCTGCATGTTTATGTGGATCATCCTGGCCGCTCTCTGCTTTGGTGCGGTGTTTGATGGACTCGGTGCCGTGCGCACCATCGAAGGCTTTTTCGTCGATCAGCTCGGTCTGGGGCCCTGGCAGATCCTGATCATGATGCAGCTGTCCTATATTGTCATGGGCATGTTCCTGGATGACACCGCCATGCTGGTAATTGTGGCCCCGCTGTTTATTCCGCTGGTCGGCGCCCTGGGATTCGACCTCGTGTGGTACGGCATTCTTTATACCATCACCTGTCAGATTGCCTATATGACGCCGCCCTTCGGCTACAACCTGTTCCTGATGCGAGCCATGGCACCACCCGAGGTGTCGCTGGGGGATATTTATCGTTCCATTATTCCTTTCGTCATCATCATGACCTTTGCTCTGGTGTTGATCACGGTATTCCCACAGATCGCCCTGTGGCTACCAGAAACCTATTACGGCAAATAAGGATGGCTATCGTTTTGACGCCAGCACAACCCTTTATCAACGAGCCAGATAACCCGCTGGCAATAACAGAACCGCAACGGAGGTGGTCGTATTAACCAACAGTAGCCATTTGTATCTGATGATCCCTGTACCAACGATCCATGAGTAGGAGAAAAGCAATGACCGATAAGAAAGATAAGGATATAAGCGAGACCAATACTCGCCGCGATTTTCTCAAGAAAGCCGGTGCGGCCTCCGCCGCTGTAGTCGGAACATCAGTGCTGGGGGCACCTGCAGTCCATGCCGCCAGCAATAAGAAAATCAAATGGCGTCTGCAGACCTACGCCGGACCCGCTCTGGCCGAGCACGTCATCAAGCCATCGATTGATGCCTTTAATAAGGTCGCCAATGGTGAGATGGAGATCGAGCTGTACTACGCCGACCAGCTGGTACCCACCGGTGAACTGTTCCGCGCCATGCAACGCGGTACCATCGATGCGGTACAAAGTGACGATGACTCCATCGCGGCGCCTGTTGACGTGTCCGTATTTGGCGGTTACTTCCCCTTTGGCACCCGTTACAGCCTCGACGTTCCGGTGCTGTTTAATCAGTACGGACTGAAAGAGATCTGGGAAGAAGCCTACAACGAAGTCGAAGGTGTCACCTGGCTCGGCGCCGGTGCCTGGGATCCCTGCCATTTCGCCACCGTCGATCCCATCAATAGCCTTGCCGACCTGAAAGGCAAACGCGTCTTCACCTTCCCGACCGCCGGTAAATTCCTGTCCCGTTTCGGTGTGGTTCCTGTGACTCTGCCCTGGGAAGATATCGAAGTCGCGGTGCAAACCGGTGAGCTTGATGGTATTGCCTGGTCAGGTATAACCGAGGATTACACCGTAGGTTGGGCCGACGTGACCAACTACTTCCTGACCAACAATATCTCGGGTGCCTGGGCGGGTTCCTATTTCGCCAACTCCGAACGCTGGGATGCCCTGCCCGAGCATCTGCAAACCCTGTTTAAACTGACCATGGACAGCTCGCACTACTACCGTCAGTACTGGTACTGGGGCGGCGAAGCCAAACTGCGTACCCAGGGCACCAAGATGAAACTCACCACCATTCCGGATGAAGAGTGGGCTACCGTAGAAGCGGAAGCGCACAAATTCTGGGATGAGATTGCCGCCAAGAGCGACCGCAACGCGCGCGTGGTGAAGATACTCAAGGAGTACTCCGAGGTAATGTCAAAAGCGGGTAAACCCTACCGCTATTCATAGTCAGCTTAACTGCTAGTAATGCCGACTATTGGCCTGCCCCGACGCAGTAACTCGGGGAAGGCCAAGCACATTTATAATAAACGCCCGGCAGGGCAACCATAACACCAACAACTTACGAGACTGTCCGCTATGGCTGGAAAATTAACACTGGATGAACTGAGAGAAGCCGTATCCAGCGGTGAAATTGATACTGTTCTGGTATGCCAGATCGATATGCAAGGCCGCCTTATGGGTAAACGTTTTCAAGGCGAGTTCTTTGTCGACCAGGCGTGGCAGGAAACTCACAGCTGTAATTACCTGCAAGCCACCGATATCGAAATGGAAACCGTCCCCGGTTATAAATCCACCAGCTGGCAAACGGGCTATGGGGATTACACCATGGTTCCCGACATGAACACATTACGGAGAATTCCCTGGCTGGAAGGCACCGCACTGGTACTCTGCGATCTGGTCGACCACCTGACCCATAAAGAGATAGCTCACTCGCCCCGCGCCATATTGAAAAAGCAGATCGCCCGGCTGGAAAAAATGGGCATGAAGGGCTTTATGGGCACCGAGCTGGAGTTCTTCCTGTTCAAAGACAGTTTTGAAGAAGCCAGCCGCAAGGGTTATAAAAACCTGAACCTGGTCAGCGAGTACAACGAGGACTATCACATCTTCCAGACTACCAAGGAAGAGAATGTCATGCGCGCCATTCGCAATGGCTTGCAAGGTGCCAATATCACCGTCGAAAATTCCAAGGGTGAAGCGGACGCCGGGCAAGAAGAGATCAACGTCCTCTACGCCGAAGCCGTGACCATGGCCGACAACCACAGCATCATTAAAAACGCTTGCAAAGAGATCGCCTGGCAACAGGGGCAAGCGGTCAGCTTTATGGCCAAATGGAACGACCAGTCCGCGGGCAACTCTTCTCATATTCACCAGTCACTCTGGTCACTCGATGGCGAACCGCTGTTTTATGATCCCGACGCCAAACACGGCATGTCGGAATTGATGAAAAATTACATGGCCGGTTTATTGAAACATGCCCGTGACGTAACCTATTTTCTGGCGCCCAACATTAACTCCTACAAGCGTTTCGTCAAAGGCACATTTGCCCCGACCAAAACCATCTGGAGCATGGACAACCGCACGGCCGGCTATCGCGTCTGTGGCGAAGGCAGTAAATCCGTCCGGGTCGAATGCCGAGTGGGCGGTGCCGACCTGAACCCCTATCTGGCAATCGCCGCCCAGATCGCTGCGGGTATCGATGGCATCAACAACAAGCTTGAACTGGAACCCGAATTTGTGGGTGACGCCTACGAGAGCGACAGCAACGTTGAAGAGATCCCAACCACCTTGCGCGAAGCCACTCAGGCGCTCGACGAATCCAGGATGCTGCGTGATGCCTTTGGCGAAGAGGTGATCGAGCACTATGTGCACGCCGCACGCTGGGAACAATCCGAATACGACCGCCGAGTGACCGACTGGGAAGTCCAGCGCGGCTTTGAACGATCCTGACCAAGAGATATTAGCCATGAGTCAATCCACCAATACGTTGAAATGCATCAGTCCCATTGATGGTTCGGTGCATGCCGAACGCGAAATCAGTTCGCTTACCGATGCCCAGCAAAAAATTTCCGCCGCACGAGACGCTCAACATGAATGGTCATCACGTTCGCTGAGTGAGCGAATTGCGCTAGTCAGGGCCGGGGTAGAAAAGCTCGGCACTATGAACGATGACATCGTGCCCGAACTGGCACGCATGATGGGGCGGCCGGTTCGTTATGGTGGCGAGTTTGGCGGCGTTAACGAGCGAGCCAGCTATATGGCCGATATTGCCACCGAAGCCCTGGCACCCATCACCGTAGAAGCCTCTGACCTGTTCGAACGCCGAATCCTGCGCGAACCCCATGGTGTGGTACTGGTCATCGCGCCCTGGAATTATCCATATATGACGGCGATCAACACGGTAGCTCCCGCCCTGATTGCCGGCAATGCTGTGGTACTCAAACATTCCACCCAAACCCTGGTGGTAGGGGAGCGCATGGTAGAGGCATTTGTCGCCGCCGGGCTGCCCGCTGACCTGTTTATCAATCTGTTTGCCGATCACGGCACCATGGAGCAACTGATAGCCCAGCGCCAGTTCGACTTTGTCAATTTCACCGGTTCGGTCGGTGGTGGGCAGGCGATCGAACGCGCTGCGGCGGGCACCTTCACCGGCCTGGGTCTGGAGCTGGGAGGTAAAGATCCCGGCTATGTCATGGAAGATGCCGATGTCGAGGCCGCCGTAAACACCCTGATCGATGGCGCCATGTTTAACTCGGGCCAATGCTGCTGCGGTATCGAACGCATCTATGTTCACGCCAGCCAGTACGATGCCTTTGTTGAACAGGCCGTAAAGCTGGTGTCCGGTTACAAGCTGGGCAACCCGCTCAGTGAGGAGACCACTCTGGGCCCGATGGCCAACAAGCGCTTTGCCGCCGAGGTGCGTGCCCAGATCAACGAGGCCCTTGCCGATGGCGCTACCGCCATGATCGATCCTGCACTATTCCCGGAAGATGATGGGGGTGCCTATCTGGCCCCCCAGGTATTGACCGACGTGAACCACAGCATGCGCGTTATGCGCGATGAAAGCTTTGGCCCCGTGGTTGGCATTATGAAGGTCAACAGCGACGAAGAAGCAATCGCTTTGATGAACGATTGCGAATTCGGTTTAACCGCCTCGCTCTGGACCCAGGATTCCAGTCGCGCTGCCGATATCGCTGCCCAGCTGGAAACCGGGACCGTCTTTATGAATCGTGCCGACTATCTCGATCCGGCCCTGTGCTGGACCGGCTGCAAAAATACCGGCCGCGGTGGCGCATTGTCAGCGATCGGTTTCCACAACCTGACTCGCCCGAAATCCTATCACTTCAAGAGGACGACCTGATGTCTCTAACCGCCAACTGGAGCTACCCCACCGCCATACGCTTTGGTGCCGGACGCATTAAGGAGCTGGCCGATGCCTGCCAGCAACTGGGCATGCAACGTCCATTACTGGTGACCGACAGTGGACTCGCGACGCTGCCCATTACCACCTCGACCCTCGACTTGATGGAACAGGCCGGGCTGGGTCGGGCCATGTTCTGCGAAGTGCAGCCCAATCCGGACGACGTGGCGCTGGAAGCAGGGCTGGAAGTCTATCGCCGGGGTAACCACGATGGTGTCATCGCCTTCGGTGGCGGTTCGGGTATCGATCTGGCCAAAATGCTGGCGTTTATGGCCGGGCAAACTCGGCCCGTGTGGGATTTTGAAGATATTGACGACTGGTGGACCCGAGCCGACGCTGACGCCATCGCCCCGATTATTGCCGTCCCCACCACCGCAGGAACCGGTTCAGAGGTGGGTCGCGCTTCGGTGCTGACCAACTCGGAGACTCATGTTAAAAAGATTATCTTTCATCCCAAGATCCTGCCCTCTGTCGTTATCTGCGATCCGGAACTGACGGTGGGTATGCCACCGGTGATCACCGCCGGTACAGGACTCGACGCCTTTATTCATAACTTCGAAGCCTACTGTTCACCTTTCTATCACCCCATGTCCCAAGGCATTGCCATCGAGGGCATGCGCCTGGTGAAAGAATACCTGCCTCGTGCCTTTGCCGACGGTACCGACATCGAAGCCCGCAGCCATATGATGAGTGCTGCCTCCATGGGTGCTACCGCCTTCCAGAAAGGCCTGGGCGCCGTTCACGCGCTATCGCATCCGGTGGGTGCGGTTTACAACACAGCCCACGGAATGACCAATGCGATCGTGTTACCCGCCGTGGTGCGCTTTAATCGCTCAGCGATTGAGTCTCGCATCGAACCTCTGGCGGCGTATCTGGGCATTGAGGGTGGGTTCGACGGTTTTACCCGTTGGATAGATGATTTTTCGGCGCAACTCAACGTACCCCAAAAGCTGTCCGAGCTGGGCGTCGATCGGGAAAAGATCGATCTGTTAGCGCAGATGGCGGTCGATGATCCAAGTGCTGGCGGTAACCCCATAGCACTGGATATCAACGCTACCCGTGCACTCTATGAGGAGATCATCTAGGGCACCTCTGATTAATTCAGATAGATCTCTGCGGATCCTAAAAATGGTTTTTATCAAGGCGAAGCTCGCCGTTCATGTCGAGACCTGGACAAG